>NZ_FTMS01000008.1 GCF_900156105.1 Alkalispirochaeta americana | reverse complement strand
GGCGAAGTTCTCGTCTCCGGCGATCTGTATCTCGACGTTGATCCAGCGGCCGCGGTTGTCCCGGGCTTTCACATCGAGAATGCTTTCCTTGGTTGCGCCGATAGATCGCAGATTGAAGGGATTGAGGAGTTCGATCTCGACGACCAGATCGTGCCCTTTCTGCGCAAAGACGGCGTTGATGAAGTCGATGAGAATGTCCTTGTTCTCTTCCGAACCCAGCAGATACCGGACGAAAACATCCGCCATGGGATTCAGCGGCCGCTCGATACGATCCATGGAGATATACTACTCCTGTTTCCTGGAGGTATCAACAGCAGGCACCGGAGATGGCGTGGGTATTCGCGGGTGTAAGCGTCCGCGCTATTTTATCACAGCACCCCGAGTTTGCAGGTGGGAATTACGCTATAAACCTGCCGGCTGTTCCGCTGTAAACGGGGGTGCGGCCGACGGGCCTTCCAGCCCCATCCCCGGTAAACTCACAGGCGCCCCGAGAAGGGGTGCTAGGTTGATCGCTCGAGATCCCCGATCTCCTGCTCGGAAAGGCCGGTAATCTCGGCGATGTCGGAAAGGGGGAACCCGCGTTTCAGCATCTTCAGGGCATCTTCACGACGCGCCTGCTGCATGCCCTGCTGCATGCCCTGCTGCATGCCCTGCTGCATGCCCTGCTGCATGCCTTGCTGCATGCCCTGCTGCATGCCTTGCTGCATGCCCTGCTGCATGCCCTGCTGCATGCCCTGCTGCATACCTTCTTGCATGCCCTCTTCCTTGCCGCGTTGCTCGGCGCTGCGTAACCGCGAGCTGACATCGCGTTGCCATTTCTCACGCGCCTCGGCGATGTCCATAAGCTCGTCGTCGGCAGTAAAGGTGCGGTAGACTCTGTGGGCCTTGCCCAGAGCAGGGTTGTCCTTCAGCAATAGCGTCATATCCTCCTCCTCCACGGTGCCTTCGTGTTCGAAGTAATAACACCATGTATCAAGTTTGTCCTTCACATCACCGGTGCTTTTCAGGTGGTTCTTGGGCAGTTCGATGAAATGGATCTGCAGGTGATCGGACAGCACATACTCCGGTGCATCGGCCTCGGTGATCTGGAAACAGCTATGATAGCCGGGAAGCTGGGGGAAGATCTCGAAGTCCAGCAGGTTGATACAGACCGAGGGGGTCAGCTCGATATAGTCGTCGCCTTTCTTTAGCTGCCCGGCGTAACTCCTGGCCCAGTAGTACAGGCTGCGGTGGGCGAAGTTCTCGTCTCCGGCGATCTGTATCTCGACGTTGATCCAGCGGCCGCGGTTGTCCCGGGCTTTCACATCGAGAATGCTTTCCTTGGTTGTGCCGATAGACCGCAGATTGAAGGGATTGAGGAGTTCGATCTCGACGACCAGATCGTGCCCTTTCTGCGCAAAGACGGCGTTGATGAAGTCGATGAGAATGTCCTTGTTCTCTTCCGAACCCAGCAGATACCGGACGAAAACATCCGCCATGGGATTCAGCGGCCGCTCGATACGATCCATGGAGATATACTACTCCTGTTTCCTGGAGGTATCAACAGCAGGCACCGGAGATGGCGTGGGTATTCGCGGGTGTAAGCGTCCGCGCTATTTTATCACAGCACCCCGAGTTTGCAGGTAACGAAGCAGCGACCAAGCTTTTGTTGGGCTTGGGATTAGATGAACTGAGTGTGAGTGGGCCATCAATTCCCGGTGTAAAATCGATAATTCGATCTACCTCTTATGTGGAAGCCAAGGCTCTAGCTGAGAAGGTCATGGATCTAGAGACTGCTGATCAGGTGGTAGAGTTGATCAAAGAATCGTAAGCGACAAAAGCACCCCACCTAACGTGGTGGAGCGACATAGCCAATGATCGGGATCTCAAGGAGTCCAAGAAAACGTCCTCATCCCCTTGTTGTAAACTATGCGCAGGTTGAAACAATCATCTATGAAGAACTGCAGCGGACCTGGCTCTTGAATGCGGACGTAGATGCGGTCCTTGAATCAGCAGCTCGTCGAATTGATGATGCGATGAGCCGCTGAAAAAGACGCCTCATGCAACCTGAACTACATCAGCTTGCATATTCCGCCATGAAAAAGGCCTGCGGTACGTTGATGGTGCCGCAGGCATTCCTGCAATTCCCCGTTCATAACCCGATTGATTCGTTTATTAAGACTATTCGTATTTTTCCTGCAGGAAAGCATTTGTCAATAATCGACCAGTAGTTGCATATCCGGTCTTCGGAGGTACAATCGCTGCATATTCCTGTTTCCTGACATGGAACAGACAAATCACTATTCCGTTTCGCATTGCGAGGAGCTGTGATTTTTTTGATCCTCCCGTAGGCTTGAGCCTTGTTCTTTACAATTTTATTCGTTCCAACGGTCAGTACTACACTCTTGGGCCCAAAAATAATACCGGCAATTCTGTTTCCGACCATGTCTAAATTCACAAGCTCGCCCTGCTCGGTGATTGCGTTCGTTCCTGCCATAAAAAGATCTGCCAGCAGGCCCTTTCTCGACGACTCATAGGTAGTATCAAAAGTCCCATCGACGATGGGCTCTATCATGCGAATCAATTTTTCCCGTCTTAGTTCATCGAGTATAAAAGTTTCCTCCAGCGTAAGTGAGTCTCCGTATGATATGGACGACGGGTTTATTTCGGGGATTATTTTCTCAAGTACAATTTTTTGTGCATCGACCGTGGTTTCGGCCATGTACACAAGGAATCCGTTTTTTTCAAGATTCTCGACAGTTCGTTTTATTTCCATGCTTTTGTCCTCGCGCGATTCAGTTGAACAAACCCATTCTCTCTCTATGCGGAGTCGGCGTCAATCCAGCAACGGCACCGCCGGTGTCGGAGGCGATTCCTTCAGCCTTCACCTCCTCCAAACTCGATTGCCCAATAAGAAAGTTCCCATCATAATGAGGATCATGAAAGCATTGGTAGTCCTCGCACACCCGAACGCTGGAAGTCTGAACCACGCTCTTGCCACAGAAGCTGCTTCAGTGCTGGAAGAACTCGGGTTTTCCGTCATCTTTCACGACCTCTACGCCGAGCGGTTTGATCCGATTCTCGAACACCGGGAGATCCCTCGCGACGCTCTTCAGGACACGGTGGTGGCCGATCATTGCGCGGAACTCCGCGCAGCGGAAGGTATCGTGATCATTCATCCCAACTGGTGGGGCCAGCCCCCGGCGATACTGAAAGGATGGGTGGATCGTGTTTTTCGGGCAGGAGTTGCCTACGGGAACGAGGATTCCGCCGGAGGAACCGTGGAGCATGGACTGCTCTCCACAGAGTTTGCTGTCGTTTTGAACACCTCCGAGACAAGCCGTGATGTGGAGGAAAATATCCTGGGCGATCCGCTGGAAACACTTTGGAAGAACTGTATTTTCCGGTTTTGCGGGGTAAAAAACGTCCACAGACGATCCTTCAGTATCGTCATGACCAGCACGCCGGAAGAACGGGAAGGCTGGCTTCGGGAAGCGCGGGCCCTGGTGACCCGGGCTGTTGAAAGCGCACAGGACCTGAATCAGAAGTAGCAAGAGCTCGCCTGAATCGCCTCGCTCAGGCTACAGCCTGGTCGCCGCCATCGGCCACGTTCAAGACCTTCCTCGACAGCCCGGGCCCAAGACAGGGAACCCCGAAGTTGACAAGCCGTTGATAAAGATCTATTCTACATGTGTAATAATAAACATATGGAGTATCTGTGTCACTTCGCTACGGCATTTTAGGATTGTTGCGTTACAGTCCCCAGTCCGGGTATGACCTGGTAAAGACCTTTAACGATTCACTGCGATTTTTCTGGCAAGCCACGGGGTCCCAGGTGTATCGGGAGCTGAAGCACCTGGAAGAGGCAGGCCTGGTCTCAGCCGAACGGGTCAGCAGTGAAAAGGGGCCCGACCGGCGGGTATATCACCTTGAGCCCCCGGGGCTAAAGTCCTTCCAGGACTGGATCACGGGCTTTTCCCGGGCCAGGCCCGAACCTGCCCGCTCGACCTACGTGATGCGCCTCTTCTTTTCGGCCGCTCTGAGCTCCCCGGAGCTGACGGCTTTCTTGCACCAACGCCGCCGGGAGGTCGAGCAGAGTCTGGAGGAGCTGGACGCGGCTGAAGCCCTGGTCGATTTCTATGCCCGGCACATCCCGGCGCCAGACGAAGCGCGAGCCTGGCGGCTCAGTATTTCCTTTGGAAGACATATGGCTCAGGCCCATCTCGAGTGGATAGACAGGAACCTGGATTCCACAGCCTCTGAAGAGACGGCCTCTGAAGAGACAGATCAGGGAGCGATACCATGAACATTTTGCTTTTGAACGGCAGTCCCCGGGGTGAGCAAAGCATAAGCCTCTCCCTGAGTCGTCACTTTCTGGAGGGCCTCCAGTCCCGGCGGGATCAGTTGGGCGAAGCCCCCGCCTCCATCAAGGAAGTCCATGTGGTAGAAGCCGACATACAATCCTGCCGGGGATGTTTTGCCTGCTGGCAGAATGGGGGGATCTGTGTGATCAAGGACGACATGGCTGATCTGTTGCCGGCCTACAGGCAGGCCGATTTGATCCTCTGGTCCATGCCTCTTTATCATTTCGGAATGCCGGCTATCATGAAAAAATGCGTGGAACGCACCCTCCCGGAACTCCAGGGAACAATCATTCCCGATGGGGACGGGGGGTTCAGCCACCCGGTTCGAGCATCAAAACCCGCGACAAAAGGGATGCCCCGAAATCTTCTGGTAAGCACCTGCGGCTTTCCCTCCACCAGGAACAACTACGAACCCCTTCACGCTCATCTGGATCTGCTTCTGGGGCGGGACCAGTGGGAAAAAATTGAATGCGTCCAGGCAGAACTTCTGAAGGTTCCGGAGCTGCGCTCCCTGGGCGATGCCTATTATGGTACGGTTCGGCAGGCTGGGGAGGAATGGGCCCAGGCACTCTTCGAGGAAAAAGCCTGGGCGGGGTTTTCCCCGGATCTTCGGAATCAGCTGGAAACACCGCTGATGGAACCGGAGCGCTTTCTTCGTCTGGCCAATGCCAGCTGGAGTTCTCCCGGTCACGACGAGACGGGGGGCCCCAGTCCGGAGGAGCGGGCTGAAATCCTCCTGAACCAGATGAGCCTCATGTACAACACGTCAAAGGCTCCGCCCCGGAGAACCATTCTTGAAATGAACTTTCAGGATCTTCAGCGGAGTTTCTATCTGGTGATGGATAAAACATCCTGCACCGTTGCTGATTCTCCTGAGGATCTGAACCTCGAGGACGGGAAGTCAGACTGCACCATAACAACAGACGCTTCCCTCTGGGCCGCCATCGCCCGAGGCGAGCTGGATGGTACTGAAGCCCTGATCACTGGTCGGTACAAGGTCACGGGTGATACCAGTCTGATAATTCGCATGGGAGATGGCCTCTTCGACGGTAGTTCTGAGAGCGCCATTGGACCACAGGAAGGGAAGGGCAGGGGGGGCGCCCCAAAAAATCCTTCCGGGAACCCCCTGTTCCTGGGGCTTCTGCCCTGGATACTCTGCTGGGTTTTCTTGCCCCTGGGGCATGTGTTGGACCACAACCTGGTTCTGCTTCTGGCCCTGGTTCTTTCCAATGGAATTCTTTGGATGTCGGGTCGGAACAACAGGGCAACCTGGTACGAGTACACGAATCCCCTGATTCTGGGACTCCTTCTGGGTGTGAGCCTTGTGTTTCCGGATTTTTTTCCCAAGGCAGGCGTGGTTCCAATGTACCTGGCCGCATCAGCCCAGTGGGCCTTGAGCTGCCTGCAAAGGCCGCTGACCTCGGACTATTCCGGTCGCTCCTACTCCCCGGCCATTGTTGCCTCGCCTTTGTTCCGGCAAACCAACCAGATCATGACCCTCTTTTGGGCAGGAGTCTATATGCTGATTGCCCTGTTCGTCCTGGCTCTGGACCAAAGTCTCCTGAGGCCTTTCTCGGGGTTGATCGTCCAGGTTCTCCTCGTTCCTGCCATGGTTTTTACCCGGTGGTTTCCCCGCTGGTATAGCGAGAGGAGCTTCAGCGGTTGATTAGGGGAGCCCCTCGCCCCGGTTGCTTTGAGCCAGGATGTGCAAAGAGGAGTGGGCTTTCAATGACATCTGTTGCCGGAATGCTGTATACTTGAGTCGGAGGTTCCTATGTCCACAGCGCTCGAGCCACGGGTTTCGAATCTTGAGTTATCTCTGAAAGAACTCGCCTACGCGCAGTTACGCACCGAACGGTCTTTGGAAGAACTCTCGAATGAACTGAAGGATTTCAAGAACGAGATGAAAGAGTTCAAGGATGAGATGAGAGAGTTCAAGGATGAGATGAGAGAGTTCAAGGATGAGATGAGAGAGTTCAAGAACGAGTCCCGTCGTCAGTCTCGAGAGATGAACAAACGCTGGGGAGAGTTGGCCAACCGTCTGGGAACAGTCATCGAAGATATTGTGGCACCCAACATCCCTGGAATCATGGCCCGCTATTTTGGGGTAGACGAGCCTGACCTGCTGATGGTGCGGCCCCGCAAGAAGCACCCCCAGGACCCGGGACGTCGACGAGAGTTCGATGTTCTCGCCGTGGCGGGTAACCGGATTTTTCTGAATGAGACCAAATCAAAACTCAGGGAACAGGATGTGCTCATCTTTGCCGAGAGCTATCAGGAAGTAACCGACTATTTTCCTGAATATTCCGGCCACGAGATCATCCCGATCATGAGTTCTCTCTACCTGACAACCGATCAGGTGGAGTTGCTTACCCGCCACGGGATCTACGCCCTGGCCATGAGCGATGACTCCATGGATCTTCTCAACATTCGGGAGTTAGAGCGATAGCGCGGGCAGGGCCCTCGCTATCTGATGGGGGGAGCCCTGTTTGATCCGCCACACGAATCAACCCGGACAAAAGCTCCCCCAGTGCCACCGTAGTTACGGTGCAACCCGCAGGATTTCATCCAGCCGTCCATCAGCCTGCAGCTGACGAACCCCCCTGTTAAAGGACAGAATGATCTCCTCTGCTCTGGGGTGCTGTCTGGAAACCAGAAGGTAGTATGGATCTGCTTTTATAGGTTTGGGATTGTAGGTGATAAGATCTCCAAGGCCCGTCTGCTTTGCATCTCGAAGCCCTACCAGCCTTTCTTCGAGAACGGCATCGATGCGCCCGGCAACGAGTTTGCGATAGTTCAACTCACCGGAAGTCACCCTGTCCAGAGTATAGCCACTGTCTTCCTGGACAACGCCATAATCATACTCCAGGACACCACCGAGGATATTTTTGACGTGCCTGTAATCTCTGTGTATCTTGAATCCCGAGGGACAAAATGAGAACCGCCTCCGGCCCGGCCAAAGAAAACCTCCCGATGATCAGTGCCGCTCTTATTTATCCCCACCAGCTCTACGATCCCCGGCACCACCCGGTACTGAGATCGGATCTGCCGGTCTATCTGGTTGAGGAACCCCTTCTTCTGACCCACAACCCGGTCCATCGGCAGCGCCTGTTGTTGCACCGGCTCTCCATGAAGGCCTATGCCAGGCGGCTGGAGCAGCTCGGCCACGTTGTCCGGTATCTGGATCTGCGCAGCATCGACAGCACCGACGCGGTCTGGCAGCAGCTCACGGCCGACGGCATTACCTCCATCCATGTGGCCGACACCACCGACGATTACCTCGAGCGCGCCCTTGCCTCGGCAGAAACCCGGCACGGCATCGGGCTCATACGCTACGAAAGTTCGCTCTTCCTGCTCCCGAAAGCCCAGGCGGTTCAACGCTATCTCGATTCAAAAAGACACATGGCCCGGTTCTACCAGCGCCTGCGCAAGGACTGGCACATTCTGATAGATCATAATCAGGAGCCCGTCGGCGGCCTCTGGAGCTACGATCAGGAGAACCGCAAAAAATTGCCCAGAAGCCTTGCTCTCCCGACCGACATCCAGCCCTGGAAACCCCAAAATCCCGAGGAAGATCAGGAGATCGCCCTGGCCCGGTCCTGGCTGGCCCAAATCCCCGGCCGACACTACGGCAGCAGCCAGATTTGGTGCGGCTGGACCCCGGAACATGCCCGCCAGGCCCTGCAGAACTTCCTCTCGGAGCGGCTTTCTCTCTTCGGCAATTACGAAGACGCCATCAGCCAGACCCATACCCGGCTATTCCACTCCGCCCTGTCGCCCTATCTCAACATCGGTCTTCTGTCCCCCCGTGACGTTCTGGACGCCCTCCTGGCCCACGCCGGGAGCCACAGTTCGCCGATTAACTCAATCCCGATTAACTCGCTGGAAGGATATATCCGACAGCTGACAGGCTGGCGAGAGTTTATACGTGCCGCCTACGAGGAGGACGGCCGCGCCCTGCGCACCCGAAACTTCTTTGGTCACACCCGTCCTCTTCCCGCCGGCCTGTGGAGCGGCGACACCGGAATTCCCCCGCTGGACACCGCCATTCAGCGCAGCCTGCGCTGGGGCTACGCCCATCATATCGAACGCCTGATGGTCACCGGCAATTATCTTCTGCTTGCCGGAACCCACCCCGACCAGGTCTATGAATGGTTCATGGGAATGTACGTCGATGCCTTCGACTGGGTCATGGTGCCTAACGTCTACGGCATGAGTCAGTTCGCCGATGGCGGGCTTTTTGCCACCAAACCCTACATTAGCGGCAGCAACTACCTGCGCAAGATGTCCGATTATCCCCCCGGCCCCTGGCAGGACGACTGGACCGCCCTGTACTGGAACTTTATTCACCAGCACCGGGCGCTCTTCGCCGCCAACCATCGCATGTCCATGATGCCGCGGATGCTCGATAAAATGGCTCCCGCCACCCGCCAGGAGCATCTCCAGCGTGCTGCCCGGCTCTTGCAACGCCCCTGACACCCGCCGTCTCATACATCCTTCGAGAATCCGGTCTTGAACTTTCCGTAAATCTATCCGACAAATAGGTGGAGTCTCTTTGCCCCTTCGGGGGTGAGATGCGGGGCATGAGGAAGAGGATGAATTCATGCAGGACTTCATGCGATTTTCCTGGCAGGTTTGGGGAACAATTATGAGAGTCTGTGATCACCGCTCTGAACTGGCCCGGAAACTGAACCCCTACGACAAGGCTGTCTACACAGAACTCCAGCAGAAAAAACACCAGGGCCTCAGTGCAACCGTTCCCGAAGATCCCCACTGGAAGCGGTATCGGCGCAGTTGTGCGCTTCCACAACGGGGCCTGGCCTACAGTTTTTCCTGGAACTTTTGCGACACCAGCCTGGCGGTGCATCTTTTTGAGAGCCCGGGCAAAGGCGAAATCAGGGGAACCCTTTTCTTGCTCCATGGCTATCTGAATCATACCGGCAGCGGGGCAGAGCTTATCCGGTTTCTTGCCGGCGAGGGATACCGGGTCTTTTCCCTGGACCTTCCCGGACACGGACTCAGCCAGGGTCCATTGCATGACATCGATGATTTTTCCCGCTACAGCGATCTCTTTGTCCAGTTCAGCCTCTGGCTGAAAAGGAACTGGCCAGCCCCGTACTTCTTTATCGGTCATAGCACCGGGTGCTCGGGTTTCATTGACGCTTGTCTGGCATCGGGTAACGCGGGAATGGTATCAGGCCAGCCCTCGTGGCACATTTTCCGCAGGTATATCCTCCTGGCTCCCCTGGTCAGAAGCGCCCAATGGGATCTTTCCTATCTTGGTTTTGATCTCCTGGGGGGCTTCGTGGAAACGTGCATGGGAGGGAAGGTCCCGAATCTTCTGGGGAGTCCCCCCACCCGGGACAGGACGATCAAGGAGCGGCATAAAAAGGACCCTTTGCGGGGCAAGGAGACTTCCTTGAGCTGGGTAGAGGCGCTGCGTAGCTGGGATTCCCGGAACCGATCCTATCCTGCGAAAGACAACCTGAGCCCCCTTGTCTTTCAGGGAACCGGCGACTCCGTGGTGGACTGGAAATACAACCTGAAATTTCTCAAAGAGAAGCTTCCCGAAGTGAGAATCAAAACATACCCCGGCGCCCTGCATGGCCTCCACTATGAAGCCAGGTCCATCCGCAAACAGCTCTTTGCCGACATCAGGGACGAGCTGACCGGCCTGTAACTGTGCCTTTCCCATTCAGGAGGCGCCTCTCTCCGAATGGAATCTGCAACAGGAATGATCTACAATGAGTGCGGAGGGTGGTCGTGTCCACAGTGCCCGCACCGCGTGTATCGAGGCCCGGATTTTTCCTGAACGGGCCTGGCCTGGAGCCGGTGCAAACCAGGCGGTATCAGGAAAATCCTCGCCGCCGGAACAGTCTCGCCCTGGGGCTCTCCTTCCTGGTACTGGGCCTGGGGCAGACGCCTCTGGCAGCCGATGTACCTCGTGATATTCTGGTCCTCCAGAGCTATCACCCGCTGATGCGCTGGGGCGAAGAGATTCTCCAGGGCGTTGCCGACGAGTTTTCCCGTGAAGCCGCAGCCGAGACGCTCTATGTGGAGTACCTGGATACCAAGCGCTGGGATCCCGAGGAGTTGTTTCCTGCCCAGGCTGACTTCCTGCGGGCCAAGTACGCAGGGCGGTTGCCGGAACTCATTATCGCCACCGATGATAACGCCTTGAACTTCCTGGTGAGCTATCGCGAAGAGGCCTTTCCGGAAGTTCCTGTTCTCTACACCGGTATCAACCGCAGTAAGGAGGAAGTACAGACTCTCTCGCAGGGGTGGGCAACGGGTATTATCGAGGAGGTTGATTTTCTGGGTACGATTGACCTGGCTCTGAAAATGTTGCCCGATCTGAGCCGCCTGGCGGTTGTAACCGATGCGACTGTGACAGCCGATCTGAACAGGCGTCTTCTTCGGGGCCTGTTGCCGGAGCGCCCTCTGGGGATCGATTTCTTGCCGGATCTGCCGACGGCGGAGTTGCAGTTGCGGTTGCGGCAGTTGCCCCCGGATAGTGCGGTTCTCTATGTGTCCTACATCAGGTTGAGTTCGGGCGAACTCTACAGTTACACCGGGGGACTGGAACGTGTGGCTGCCGTCTCGCCGGTGCCGGTCTTTGTGCTCTGGGATTTCCTCCTTGGCAACGGTCATGCCCTGGGGGGGCGGGTTCTGCGCGGACGGGATCAGGGTCGTGCTGTAGCTGGAATCGCTCGCAGGTATTTTCAGACCGGTCAGTTTCCCCGGGCTGATTCAGGCTTGTATCCCACATCGCGGGTGATGCTGGATTATCGGGCCGTAGACGAGTGGGGTCTCATATCAGCGGTCAAGGATGCGCAGCTGGATGTGGAATGGTTGAATCGCCGCCAGACCGCATGGGATCTCTATCGCCTGGAGATTCTTGTTCTGGTGATCCTGTTTTCAAGTCTGTTCCTTTTGCTGCTCATGGCTGCCTGGGGTCGCAGGCAACAGAAAAAGCAGCACAACTTATTGATGGAGAGCGAGCAACGCTGGCAGTTTGCTCTGGAGGGCGGTCGCAGCGGGGTCTGGGATTGGGACATGGTTCAGGATTCTCTTCTTGTATCGGATCGCTGGTACTCCATGCTGGGGTATTCAGTATCGGCCTGGATCTCTGCAGTAGACGATTCCCTCCAACTGATTCATCCTGACGATCTCCCCAGGGCAGTATCGTCACTGGACGAGATGAGGGCAAGCCGCAGCAGCCACTACGAGTTGAGCACCCGCAAGCGCTGCGCCGACGGAACCTATCGCTGGATGCTGGATCAGGGAATGGTGGTGGAGCGGAATGCCGCTGGTACACCGGTGCGCGCCATCGGCACCCAAACCGATATTGATGGACTGATCTGTCTGCAACAGCAGCTGAAAGAGAGTCTTGGTACCAAAGATGTCCTGATCAGGGAGATTCATCATCGGGTTAAAAACAATATGCAAATTGTTGCCAGCATGCTCAGTCTGGAGATGTCCCAAGGCGATCACAAGGACTTTACGGTGCTTGCAGAGAAGACCCGGTTGCGTATCCACGCTATGGCGGCCCTGCACGAGCAACTATATGCTAATGATACTGTAGCGCTGGTACCTCTTCAAGGATATCTCTGCGATCTGATTGGGCAGTTGCATCAGCTCTGCAACGCACGAATCCTCTTGCGGACTGCCGATAACATTCCTGATGTGAACCTCGATATAGATGAGGCGTTGCCCCTGGGCCTGTTAATCAACGAGCTGGTCAGCAACGCCTGCGAGCATGCCTTCGAACCTCCCTGTCCTGCATCGGTCGATCCCCAGGTCACAATAGGTGTGGCCCTGGAGCGCCAGACCATGACTGTTCAGGTTGTCGACAACGGCTGCGGAATGACTCAAGCAGACTATTATCACCACATCCGGGAGCGATCCTCTTTGGGGCTGGTTCTGATCGACAGCCTGGTGCAACAGCTGGAGGGCTTGCTCACGATCGAATCCCCCCCGTCGGGTGGTACCGTGGTTCTGGTCAGGTTTCCTCAAAAACAGGGCCGCGAGCCGGAGCCTGCGGGTGAGGCCCTCAGCCTGTAGAATGTTCCGGGATGTGCCGAAACAGAGACCATGAAGAGCTTGATTCTTGTTGCCATCCTTGTTCTGACAACCCTGGCAATCGGGGCTGATCCCCGGGATATCCTTGCAACGGGTACTCCGGAGGAGATAAAGAGTCAGCTTGGATCAATCCGGAACGCCCTGGAGCGGGACGCTTTCCACTGGACGCCCCTCATGCTCGCGGCAGCGCAAAACCACCACCCCGAGGTAATCGTCTTGCTCCTTGAGCAGGGAGAGAACCGGGAGGCTCGCAGTCTGGACGACTGGGACGCTCTGATGTTTGCCGCAGCCTTCAACCCCAACAGGGATGTTCTGGCGGCTCTTCTCGAGGCCGGAGCAGATCCCGACCGTCGTACCAGGGATGCCTGGGTGGCCGGCTATGGTGTCGCACGGTTCACCGGCGGCATGGTTCAGTTTGACGGGCTTGGATTATTTCAGGAAGCTGCCCCGGAAGAGGAGCGTGAATACGGCTGGTCTGCACTCTTTTTCGCCGCCCGGTACAACGATTCTCCCGGAGTTTTGGAGGAACTCCTCCTTGCCGGAGCAGATCCCCGGCTCCGGGATGAGCATGGCCTGACCGCCCTGGACTACATCGTCCAAGCGGGCCAAGGCCGTGGGGAGTTCCGCAAGCTCCTCGAAGTGTGGACACCCCCGGAGTAAGGCCCGCAGGGTCGGTCCTGCAGACACCTTTCACGGGCTACATTTAATTTTAATTTAAGAGTAGGTGTGTATACTCACGAAAAAGAAATCGGCAAAAGGAGAAACACCCGATGACGACAAAAAAAACATCTGGATTGGCAACACTGATTCTCGCAGTTTTCCTTCTGGGTAGCTGCGCTCATATGTTTACAAAAGGAGGCGGCGCCTTCCGGGCCGGCGACAGGGCCTTCGAGCAGGGGAAGTACGCCGAGGCCGTTGATCACGCTCTCAACGCCCTTGAGACCAACCCCGATTTTGAGGAAGCCCGGGAACTGCTGGGAAAAGCCTTCCGAACAGGTACCACCACCTATGAAGGCTCCATCGCACAAAAAAAAGCCTCTTCGGAACCTTTCCGCTGGGATGAGATCTGGAAGATCTACGCAACCCTGGAGAAGATGCACCAGGCCGTGGCCGCTTCGCCCTATAGCAATGCCTTCGATACCAAGTCCTACGCCGAGCCTCTTGCAGAAGCCCGGGAGACCGCTGCCGCTGAACGGTACGCTGCCGGCGTTGAAGCCCTGGGCAAGGGAGGATTCGGGAACGCCCGGATTGCCATAGAACACTTTGAGAAAGCCGCTGAAGCCATTCCCGGGTACCAGGATCTGAACGACCAGATGGCTCAAGCCAGAGAGCAGGCAGTATCCAGGGTCGTCGTCACGGCCAACAGCGATGCCCTCGGTGAGTTGCTGAAACAGGTCGAGGGTACCTTGTCCAGCCAGGAAACCTATGCGGCTATCGATCTGGTCCAGGCGAATCACTCCCTTTCGGAAGCACGGGAAAGGTTCAGTTCCAGTCACGATTTTCTGATCTACCTGGATGCAGAAAAGAAAAGCGAGAGCATAGTAGATAACTCTGATGTCCCCATGGTAGAGGGCGGGAAAACTGTCAGAAGAGAAACCCGGGGCTTCACACACACCTACAACGTTACAGCCACGCTCATTGACTTGAGCAACGGTAGCGTGATCGCGTCTGAAAACCACGAAAGCACAAACACCCATACAATTGCCTACAACTTTCTGTACAACGAACGGGAAGAAAACCTGAATCTCGATGGGTACGGGGGATCTCGCGAGTACCGCATTGTGGATATGACTGCCCGCGAATACGAGGCGATGGGGCCTGTCATGGACAGGACTCTTAGTTTTATCAACCAGACAACCGACGACGATATTACAAGCATAGGAACCTTCGCGGAACTGAAGCAGAAAATAGACAATATCCTCTTGATCCGGGGGCCCCATCTTATTGCCCGTCCCGGAGCGGACGGTACTATGGGTTATTTCCCGCCCTTCACGATGGATTGGGATGAACACCAGAGGTTGAACCGGAACGCCAGCAGGCTTGGTGTTGCTATCAGTAATCATGTCCGGGCTCTGAGGGATAACGAGATTGGTGATTTCTCCGCGGAGCGCTCCGCCGCTGCCAGGGCTGTGGCAGCGGCCATGAAGGGCAAATTGTAAACCTTCAGCTCTTTTGCGCTGTCAGAACGCGCCTCCCCGAGGGGGCACCCGCATCCTTCAATGGGTGTGAGGTGGCCCGGGGGAGGTGGCCCTCGGGAGGGGCCTATATCCCCACCATTACCCTGGGTATTCCCGGGAACACCGTGACCGCTGTAATTCTTGCAGGGCTTATAACCCACGGAATATCTCCGGGGCCGTCGCTCTTCCGAAACGAAGTTCAGCTGGTGTATGCAATATTTATCGGGCTCTTTGTATCCAATATTTCATGTTTATATTGCAGCACACCGTGATAAGTCTTGCCCTGACGGTTCTCTTTAAACGGCTCGAGCAGAAAACGAAATTGATACCTCCCGGGCCTGTTCCCGGAGATAGTACCGAAGAAGGATGAGCGACCCCTTATCTGACCCGGATGGTCCACGCCCGCTCGCTGCCTGTGTGGCAGGAGCGGGTGATCCTTTGACCTGAACCCCGAGCTGCTGATTCAGTTTGCATTTTAAAATTTTCCTGCTTTTCCTGCTTTTCCTGCTTTTCCTGGCATACCCCTGCTGTATCGCGTACTATTTTCATAGAGGGTAACGGAATGAATACAAAGAAGATGGCGGGCTTCCGGTCTCTTCAGGGACTTTTTATGACTCTTTTTGGAGGGATCTCGATCGGGCTCCTGATGCTGGTCTCGCTGTTCATGGTCTGGCAGGTCGCCAAAACCCAGCAAGAGACCGTGGAAGAGATGGCAACGCAAATTGTGGAAGCACGAACGGCCGAGGTGGGGCGCTGGCTGGCCGGTCATGTAGAGAACGTCCGCACCATGAGTCAGCGGGTGATCATTTCTGATGCCGATTTCGATGTGATAGCCCGGGACTTGAGGTTGCGCCACGATCAGATACACCCGGACCACGAGAACATCTATTTTGTGAATCTCGAGGGCGATTTCATCACCAGCGGTGGCCTCACGGGAAACCTTATGCACCGCGACTACGTTCAGGCGATCTTTCAGCGGGGTAACGCCTCGTCGGTTAGCGACGGGGTGATCAGTGCCGCCACAGGAAACGCCATCGCTCCCGTGGCCCACGAGGTGCGAAACCGCGATGGTGAGGTTGTGGGAATCATGGGTGCTTCGGTCACGCTGACTGGTTTGAGTGAGCTGGCGGGAGAGATGCGGTTCGGTCGTGACGGCATGGGGTCTGTCGTGGATGGGTCCGGCCTGGTCATTGGCGATTCCCGAGCCGAGGTTCGGATGAACCTTAACCTTACCGACGCCCAGGGGTATCAGGGAATGGATGCGATCGCCCGGGATCTTCTGGCCGGCCGTGGGGGAACAAGGGATTATACCTCACCCCAGGGGCAACGCTTTCGGGCGGTTTATCGTCCAGTTCCGGGTGGGTCCGGGTGGTCCGTGGCGTATCTTTTACCTCATGCCGATATCAACGCTCCGGTGGTACGGCTCGTACAGATTATTGCACTCAGCATCTTGGTCGCTACCGGTGGTATCCTGCTGGTGATCCTGGTCTTTTCCCGGCGTTTTGTAACGGTTCTGCGTGACTACGTTGCCCAGGCCGAGGAATACGCTTCGGGAGACATGACCAGAGACTTGACAACCGAGTATCAACAGAAGTTTTTGCATCGCCGCGATGAGCTTGGCGCGCTGGCGCGGGCTTTCGAGAAAATACAGGACAACATCCAGTCTGTGGTGGTGGGGATCAACCAGGGGGCGGTGGAGCTAACCGCTACCAGTCAGAGTATCAGCCTGTCTGGTCAGGAACTTGCCCGAGGATCCAGCGCCATATCGGAGATGTCGCAACAGCTGTCTCAAGGGTCTACCGAGCAGGCTGCCTCGGCCGAGGAAGTTTCCGCCTCGATGGAGGAGATGGCTGCCAGCGTGCAGCAAAGTTCGGATAACGCCAACGCCACGGAGCAGATTGCCCGACAATCTTCAGCGAACGCCGAGGAAAGCGGGCATGCCATGCGGGAAACCGTGGAGGCGATGAAGCAGATCGCTGAAAAGGTGAGTATTATCGAGGATATTGCCCGGGAAACGAATATGCTTTCCCTGAATGCTGCAATTGAAGCGGCCCGGGCCGGCGAGCACGGCAAGGGGTTCGCCGTGGTCGCCTCCCAGGTTCGCAAGCTGGCAGAAAACTCGGCGGCTGCCGCCAGGGAGATCAGCGAGTTGAGCGGGCGTTCGGTGCAGGTAGCCGAAAAGGCCGGTGGCAAACTGGACGAAATGGTTCCAAACATCCAGCGTACGGCCGAGCTGGTCCAGGAGATTGCCGCTACAAGTCGGGAGATGAATACCGGGACGAGTCAGGTGAACGCAGCAGTGAACCAGTTGGACGAGGTAATACAGCAGACTGCTGCATCTTCAGAAGAGCTGGCTGCAACAGCCGAGGAACAGACAGCCCAGGTCGAGGGTCTTTCCACGGCAGCAGACGAGCTTCTGGAGCAGGCCCGTTCACTGGAGCGGTCCATTTCCTACTTCAAGCTTCGGGAGCAACAGGAGGGGAAACTCGAGCCAGCAGATCGAAACGCTTCCCAAAAGGTTCTGGGAATTGCTCTGGCTCGTGACGAAAATTCCGACAGCAGGTGATGGATCTCTGCGTTCCGGGTATCATGGGGCTATGAAGTACAGAACACTGGGAAAAACAGGCTACACCGTCTCGGAAGTGTCCCTTGGAACATGGCAGGTTGGTGGTGGCTGGGGCCAGGCCTTTGATGACAAGGTGGCCGAGAACATAATCAATGCCGCAATCGACGAAGGGGTGAACTTCCTGGACACTGCCGATGTCTATGACGACGGAAAAAGCGAGGCCGCCGTAGCCCGGGTGGTCAGGCAGCGAAACAGGGGCGGGAAGGAAGATATACGGTTTGCCACCAAGTGCGGGCGGCGGATTGATCCCCACACCGACGAAAATTATACTCCCAAAACGCTCCGGCTTCACGTTGAGGAGAGTCTCAGAAACACCGGTCTGGAAACACTCGATCTGATCCAGCTCCATTGCCCGCCCACTCCGGTGTACAGCCGGCCCGAGATATTCGGTTTGTTTGAGGATTTGCAAAAGGAAGGAAAGATCAGAAACCTGGGCGTCAGCGTCGAGAAAATCGAAGAGGCCATGACGGCCGTGCAGTACCCCAACGTTTCGTCGGTGCAGATTATCTTCAACATGTTCCGCCAGAAACCGGCAGAAGCGTTTTTCCAGGAAGCCCAAAAAAAGGATGTCGGAATAATTGTGCGGGTTCCCCTGGCCAGCGGTCTTCTTGCAGGAAAGTATACCGCCCGGACCAGCTTTCACCCCCAGGATCACCGGTCCTTTAATCGTGATGGCGCTACCTTTGACAAGGGGGAAACCTTCAGCGGGGTAGATTACGACATAGCCCTGAAGGCTGTGGAAGAGCTCAAGAAGGCGTTGCCCCAACGGGAAGATCTCGCCGCAGTTGCTCTCAGGTGGATTCTCATGTTTGATCAGGTTAGTTGCATCATTCCTGGAGCATCAAAGCCCGAGCAGGTTCAGCGAAACGTCCGGGCTGTTCAGGCGGAGCCCCTTGCTGCGCAGGAGATGGAGGTGGTAGCGGGGATATACAATCAGTATATCCGGCCATCGATCCACCATCTGTGGTAGAAGGCGCAGGGTAAGGGGCCGGGTATTCCCGATCACTCAGGTCCGTGGTACTGCCGTCGAACGGGGCTGTGCCACAGGACTGTAATTGCCATCTCGGGGCACATGTTTACGCAACGGTAGCAGAGGGTGCAGCGCCCTCGCTGGTCCACCCTGGCAGGTCCAGAATCGGTGGTCAGGAAGAGGTTCTCCCTGGGGCAGACCCGCACGCACAGTCCGCAGCCGGTGCAGGAGTTCGCAACGCGAACGTCCTGGCTTGCTGCATCCTCAATGCGCTGGAACCACAGGCGCTGGGTCAGGAGCCCCAGGATGCGTGATGCCCCAGAGAAGCCTCGTCTGCGAACAACGCCTGATTCCAGACACTCCACGGCGCGGGTCACCCGCTTCTGTGCCGACCGTAGCCGCCGGGCGCAACGGCTCGCGTCTTTTGCGGGAAAGAGAAAAAAATTGCAGATATTATTGGGCATGGTGATGTGATCGGCGTAGATGATCTGGCAAGGGGTTCCCCGAAGCAGGTCGGTAAAGGCCCTGGCCCCATCGCCGGAAAAGAGAAACTGCGTGGCCAGGATCACCAGCTTTTTCTCCTCCAGGGACTCCCGGTGGAGCAGAACGAAGTCGCGCAGGATCGGGGGTACGCAGGATCCATAGACGGGGTAACAAAAGCAGATCGTCTCCTGCCGGGCCAGGAGCGACGCAAAATGAAGAGGCTCTTCTATGGAGTGACAGGCCCCACCGGTCTGCCGGGAGAAGGTCTCGGCAACAAAACGGGAGTTGCCCGTCCCTGAAAAATAGAGCGTGATCATGCCTGGTTCAGTCTAGGGAAATCCCGGGGTGAATACAACCGCTACAAGGGCGGCAGGTACCCCGCATCCTGGATCAGCTTCAGGAACTTCTTTATCTGGCTCTTGGGAACAGCCAGGTGGCCCTTCTCGGCCCGAAACGCCATTGACGAGAGTTTCCGGTCTGTCGAGAGGAGTCTTCGCAGATCAGGATCGTCGGGCAGGGAGAAGAGGGTGCATTCTTCGTGGTCGGAGAATGCCCGAGCCCGTTCGAGAAGGTTGACAAAGAAGCTTTCCCAATGGGGAGCCGGCTCCTGATCAATCAGGTGGTGAAAGAGGTCTATTCTTTCCCGAATATCTGCGGTGGATGTGCATTTCCCGATAAAACTACCGGGGGTGATCCGGTAGCGGTCTTCTCCCAATTTTTCACCGATGTCGTCCAGGAACAACCGGCGTTCCAGCGATGTTCCCTTGAGTGTAACAAGAAGTAAATCCCGGTCGGCCAGAGCCTCGAATTCGGGGCGTGCGATTTCCGGTCTTTCATCCTGTAACCCCAGGCACCAGCGGCCAAAATCAGTTACCCTGATGGCCTTGAGCGCGTCATAGGGACTCACCGGGAGCATCTTGTCCCGGTGAGTCACCGGGCGGGCGGGCGTTGTTTCGGCTATCTCCAGAACTCCCAGGGTTGCCATAAGGTAGCAGTAGGCCTTCATGGCGGGGGCGTCCAGGAGATGGCGCTTGAAAATCTGGTAGGGGTGAAGGTAATGATAATAATCCGGTGATGAGAGAGTGTAGTTCCTGATATTGATCGCTGTTGCCTTGTAGCGGAGGGTTTGAAGGACGTCCGCCGGGAGGCAAGATATCTCAAGGTCTTGCATTTCCATGCCCAAGAGAGTCTGTTCGATATCATGCCACTTTTGTTCTTTGGCGATGGTGAGTAGAAGCTCGTGAGTGTAGTGTCGTGAGGGCGGAGAAAACCATAGATGACTGGGGTATACCGGTTTTCCGGTCATGCGTGACAGGTGTGAGGTGATCACGTCGTATTCATACATACCGCTGTGGTGGTAGGCCAGCATGGGATCGGCGTCTTCCGGTAGTTGAGTTGCAAAAAAGTTGTTCACCAACTGCTTGATTCTGTCCTGAATGCGTTGTGGTCGTGTCGCACTATCCCAATCAAAAAAAGGAAGGAAGCGGGCCAGTACATTGATTGGATCCAGGTTGATCGTCTGGCCTTGGGGGAATGGCCTCTGGGCGCAGACAGCCCGTACCGACTTGATCTGGCTTTTGTTCAGGCCCTTTCGGCAGACCTTCTCCAGATCCTCCTGTTCCTGAAGGTATTTGTCCAAGGCCTTGAACAGAAGGGGGATGGACTCGCCCAGAGCATGTTCGTTGGACCAGACAGATTCAGGGGACTGGTCTTCCTGCGGCCGTAGTGGAAACTGCTCAGGTTTGGGAAGCCAGTGCATGAAGATCGCTCTGAGCCCCGGTTTCAGCCCGATAAAGGCATCTGTGCAGGGGGTGAACATGCCCAGGGATAACTTGGGGTTCATCTCGTAGCTGGTCCTGTAGGCATCACGATGAGTGATCACATCGATCGAGCGAAGCTCGGGAATATCGTGAATAGCGATATAATCCCGGAAGGCTGCCTGTTCCAGAGCAGCCTGAAAGTATGTGGGGCTGCTCTTGAACCAGGAGTTAAAGACTTTTTGGGAATCTTTAAAGGAGAGGAATTCCAGCAGTCGCTCGAGCAACTCCTGCTTCGTTCCTTTTCCGGGATGTCCGGTCAGATCGGTACATATGGTTTTCAGTTCCTGTACCGTGAGGGTTCTCTCAAGGACAGGAGCCTGGGCTGCAATCCAGTCTGCTATTTCTGCCATAAGTTACTCCATCAGGAAGGCAATGTCGTTTTCGGTCAGGCTTTTTATGCCGTCGCTGTCGGCGGAAAAGAGCGATGCCGTGAGCTGGCTTTTGCGCTTTTGTAGTTGAAGGATCTTCTCTTCGATCGTTTCTTTGGCGATCATGCGATAGCAGAAGACCGGATTCACCTGTCCGATCCGATGGGTCCGATCGATTGCCTGGTTCTCGGCTGCCTGGTTCCACCAGGGATCGACAATAAAAACGTAGTCGGCTGCTGTCAGATTCAGACCGGTCCCCCCCGTTTTGAGGGTCATCACGAAAGCTGCTATGTCGGGATCACTCTGAAACCGTTGCACCAGTTCCTGGCGGCCGCTGGTAGCACCGGTCATAACCAGGTTTCCTATGTTTCTGCTGTTCAAATCTTCCGAAATGAGCTCAACCGCTGTGAGATGGTTGGTGAAGATCAGCGATTTGTGACCCGTTTCGCTGATTTCGCTGATCATATCCAGCAGATACTCACGTTTTGCTGAAATTCCACCGTACTCGGCATCGGCCTCGGGGATACTGGCCAGGCGGCGGAGTTCGTTCAGGGCCTGGAGGATCATGAACATGGATTTGTGCATACCATTTTTCCTGATCTCTCCCTGTATTCCCTCGGAGAGCATCTTTCGCCGACGGTGGTAGGTGGCAAGGTGGGCTGAATCCAGCTCTATCAGGGCGGTCTGCTCTGTTTTTTCGGGTAGATCCTTCAGGACGTCGCGTTTCAATCGCCGGAGGATATAGGGGTATATGCGGGTTTTCAGGTCCTGCAGAGCGTCGGCATCGTCTTTTTCCTGAATGGGCTTGGCCCAGGTTTTCATGAAATGGTTCTCGCTACCGAAGAAAGAAGGGTTCAGAAAACGGAAGAGGCTATAGAGTTCACCCAGATGGTTTTCCACGGGCGTCCCGCTGAGGGCAATACGATGGTCTCCCTTCAGGCTCAACACCGCTATGGTTGTCATAGCGGCGGTATTCTTGATGGCTTGCGATTCATCCAGGATGATACTGCTGAAGCAGATCTCCTGCAGGCTGGTGATATCGTTGCGGATCGTGGCGTAGGTGCTGAGAATGATTCCGTTCCAGGTTTCGCTGATTTCCTGGCTGGTCCGGCCGGGGCCATAGTACATGTGCACGGGCAGTTCCGGGGCGAAGCGCTGGATTTCAAGTTCCCAGTTATACAGGAGCGATTTGGGACAGATGATCAGGGTCGGTCCGTAGGGATCGCCCGAATACAGTACCCGCAAGAGGGCAATGACCTGTACGGTTTTTCCCAGACCCATATCGTCTGCCAGACATCCTCCCAGCCGGTGCTCGCGCAAATGCTGGAGCCATTGAACGCCGTATTTCTGATATTCTCGCAGGCTTCCCTGGTGCAGTGGAAACGTGGCGGGGGTCTCGTTGAGGCTGTTCAGGTTCCTGTAGAAGGACCGGATGCGGTTCATCAGATCGGGAGGGGCTTCCACGCCGGCGGTAATATCCAGCATGGCCAAATCAAAGAAGGAGAGGTGTACTTCATCGTCCGTTCCCGAGGGCTTGCGGTTCAAAACCCGGGTGAAGCGGTCCATCTCCCGCTTTTCAGGAAAGAGCTTGTCTCCGTTATCGAGCTTCACGTATCCGGACTGACGGTATTCGTTCAGGAAGTGACCGTAGGAAAACTCCTGGCCGTCTACTTCCACGGCAGCGCGGCCCTCGAAGTAGTCCAGGCCACTTCCCAGGGAGAGCCTGAGCTTGGGCTTGGCGTAGCGAATGCGGTATCGCTTCAGTGTCTCGGCATGAAAGAGTTCAAAGTCCCTCGCCAGGTCGGTCATGTGCTCCGACAAGAAGGGTTCGGCGAACTCGGGGGGGAGGATATAGCGGCCGTTCTCTGCGTGGACATGTTTTTCGGCGTCTTTTCTGAACTTCTTCAGTATTGCCAGAAACCGCTCCTGGGGGGAATCGGCGTAGATTATTTCGGCGATTTCCAGATGCCGTTCCTGATAATGTATTTCGGCAATTTTCAGGATGTCCTGTTCCTCGAAAAAACCGGGAGGATAGCCGTCGAGGGTTGATACGGGCTGCAGGTGGAGATAATTGTAGGCATCGATCTCCTGGAAAACGAGAGCAGCGCGCAGGGTGCGCGGTTTGCCGTAGACCGTCTCGCACTGTTGGAAATCGACTTTCAGAAGAGGAAATCTCGACAGAGTTATCGAGAGAAATATGCCAAGATCGGTTTTGTTGATTGTCGAGCCCAGGAAATCGGCTTCAGCCCAGTAACTTCCCAGATCCTCACAGCAGAAGAGATATTCCCCGGCCATAATGTGGCTGGCAGAAACGGAATGAAATGGCGCCTCACTGACCCGGGACAGCACCTCGGGATCACCCTCTGCTCCGGCAACAAGGCGGGGTCTAATGGTGAGCGCCTCGCCTTTTCCTTCCCTGATCGATAGTTCCAGATAATAGGTGCCGGGAGCGAGGTTCAACAGTTTGCCTGTGCTGTCACAGAGCAGACCGGACCGTGCTGCCAGTTGCAGAATGCGTGGCCCCGGATACTGCAAACCCTCCGGGAGGGGTTCCTCGCTCGTCCAGTTTATCTGTTCCTGTTGGCGATGCATCAGGAGAGCGTATTCGCGCAGAGCGATTCGGGCGTCGCCGGTATAGCGGCGATACTCCGAGTCCGCTGGACGGCCTTTTGAATCAGCCAGCTGCAAGGTGCTGGATGTTCCTGCTTTCTTCAGATACAAAAGAAGGGGTGGTCCGGGCATTACGGTTATGGCTCCTTCGGGGGGAGGGTACCATAGGTATGGTCTGCGCGAAAACGACCCATGCAGAGACGTGAGGAGACCCCTTTCAAGTTACGGTGCTTTATGTGGTATTTCCCTTTAGTCTTTGCTCCTGCCCCTCTATTTTTCTGGAGGGGTGTCCTCGTCCAGGGTGTCATCATCAATCTTGAATCGCTTGATCTCGTTCAGAAGCGCATCGATACTTCCCTGGTTTTGCTTGGTCATCTCGTCCACAAACGAAACGGCCTGGGTGATCTCCTGAACGCCCTGGCTCATTTCGTCCATGCTGTGAGTGATTTCCTCGGTTATGCTCTTCAGGTTTTTGCTCTCCTTCGTAACTTCTTTGCTTCCCTGGAGCATGTCCTGGGATCGATCCTTCACCGATTCGGTGATATCCGTGAGCTCGCTGATCGCCGTATAGACCTCCTGGCTTCCGGCGTTCTGCTCTTCCATAGCATTTTTGATCATCTCTTCCTGGTGCGATACGGTCTTTACCTCGGAATAGATCTGTTCAAACTGGGTCTGGACCTCCCCCGTCGCCGTTGTGATGCCGTCCATGGCAGCCTTTATTTTTGTAAGCACGGCGGCGATTTTCTTTGATTCCTCACCGGAGGTCTCGGCGAGTTTTCGTATTTCTTCGGCCACCACGGCAAAGCCCTTGCCCGATTCACCGGCGTGGGCCGCCTCAATGGCGGCGTTCATGGAGAGGAGGTTGGTCTGGCTCGCGATATCGTGAATCACCTGGCTGATTTCAAGCAGGCTGTCCGAATCCAGTGCTACAGCCTTGATATCGGCGGCCATCTCTTCCAGAGCTTCCCGCCCCCGTTCGGAGCGGTCGGTCAGATTCCGGATGGCCTCGCTGTTCTTTACGAGCGTTCCCGTTACAGACTGAATGCTGGAGAGCATCTCCTCGATTGCTGCCGAGGACTGGGTGACGTTGCTCGACTGCTGCTCTATCTGGCCATTGAGGTTCTCGATCGAGCCGGTGATGGCCTCCGTGGTTTGGCTTGTCTGCTCCACGCTGGCCGCCTGGCGAAGGACCTGGTTTTTGACGCTCTGGATAGTGGCGATCACCTCGGTTATGGCCGCTGCTGTCTGGGTCATGTTCGAGGCAAGATCGCCTCCCAGACCGGACAACGTGTTTGCCTGGACTTTTATGATTCCCACGAGATGGCTGAAGGTATCGAGGGTCTGGTTGAATCCTTCGGCCAGTGCTCCTATTTCGTCGGTTCGGTTTGTTGCCAGGCGTCGAGTGAGATCGCCCTCGCCCTCGGCGATATCCTGGAGCATCCCCCGCAGGGTTTCCAGACCGCGGAGCCTGGCCACAATCAGCAGGTAGGTGAGCCACGAGGCGGCCATAACAAAGATGACCATAAAGAGCAGCGAGAGGCCGGCAAAATCCAGGAAGGAGGGGACGAACTCTTCCTCCGGTGCCAGCAGGATCATCCGGTAGCCGGTGTCTTCCAGAGCCGACTCTGCCATGATCGTGTTACCCGAAGCGGTGGAATGATACCGCCGGATCCCGGGATGGCCCGGAACGGCCTGGCCCTCCGAGGGCAGGTACTCCGAGATCGAGCTGTCCAATGCGGTGGTATCGGAAGACACCAGAATTCGCCCGGTTGTGTCTACAAGATAGAGGACACTTCCGGGGCTGGGGACAGCGTTCTGGAAACTCTCTACGGCCTCGTCGATAGACAAGCCGATTCCGGCAATACCGATCCGGTTTCCTTCCCTGATAACGGCAGCGTTAAACCAGAGGAGAGTTTCGCCCAGTTCGGGGTTGTAGTCGAGGTTCAGCATGACCTCCTCGGTGGCTCGAAGACTGTCAAAGAACCAGCTGTCGTCGGACCGATTGGGGTCCAGAACATTCAGGACCCGATCTCCCACGCGGAAGTTCCCCGTGCTGCCCGTGGCCGTGAAGCCCGACATCACTCCCGGGCGATTCATCACCTCCAGGAGCATGGCTTCTATGCCCTCTCCAAGAAGCTGGTCCGTCTCGGCTCCCTCCATCCAGTCTATGAGAAAGGGGTTTCGCGAGATCGAGAGTGCAATATCCCATCCCCGGGAGAGTTCGCTTTGAATATCAGCCTGGGATGCTCTCAGAATCACCGGGAAGGTTCGGTAGGACTGGTCCGCAAATTGCTGTCGTGCCGGAACCAGCCCGATCAGGAGAGAGGCAATCACTCCCACGAGTAACGAGAAGATAACCACTCCGGGGATGGATCGTTTCAGTTTCACAGGTTCTGTCTCCCTTTTTAACTCTTTCTGTCTTTTCCTGAGTTCCTCGCGAGCCGGCTCCGGCGGGCTTCCCGGATTTTCCTCGAAAGAGATTCTCTTCCTTAAGTATATTCCCGGAAACACGATTTTCCAGACCGGGGGGAAAAATCCAGAAAATTCGGATCGTTCGATTATTCCCGACCCAACCAGATATGGCCCGACCAGGCCGGACCGAACCTGCGGAAAGCGGGAATGCAGGTTGTCCCGGGACCTCAGGGGGGATAGGATTATGGGAATGAAGGCCTATCCGGGAGAAACGTCCTGGCACAATAGTGTTGTCTTGCAACGGTGGACATATCACACCACCTCTGCCGGTGATGTCCGCATTATCCCCGACGGGTGTCGGGATCTGCTCTATTGGATGATTCCGGGCAAGAGCCCTGTCTGGTCAATCTCTCATCTGCAGGATACCATCATGGGTGTAACGATACCCGAAGGAACCCGTCTGGCAGGCTACCGTCTGGCTCCGGGGGCAGACGTATCGGATCGGGTTCTCTTGGAACTGCAGGGGTGCCCCCGGGATGATCCCGACGAGAGTGTCTCCCGAATTCTGGGGCTGATCAGGGAGAACCACAGCGTAGCCGAGGCGCTTTCGGCGGTGGCGACGATGCCGGCCAGTGTTGCCGGTGCAGCAACCCTCCTGGGTATCTCTCCCAGAACACTGGAACGTTTGTTGATGCGTCACACCGCACGGCCCCCCGTCTTCTGGGCCCAGCTTGTTCGTGTGCGGACTGCAGCCAGATATCTGGTGGCAGGCGAGGGCTGTGCAGAAGCGGCTCTCCGGGCGGGCTATGCCGATCAGGCTCATCTGTCCCGCTCTGTGCGGCGCTGGTTTGGCGTGAGCCCCAGGGAACTGGTTCACCGCCCGGATCTGGTGAACCAGCTCTGTTCTCCTGGTTACGATGCAGCTACGGGAGAGCAGATTTCTACCAGATACCCGTCGGGATCGCTGACGTAGGAGGTGGTCTGTCCCCAGGCTTCCTGCTTTACCTCTTGCACCAGGTTTGCTCCGGCCCGAAGCGCTCGATCAAGAACCGCCGGGACGTCGTCAACTTCAAAGGCAATTTCAAAGACCGGGGCCGAGGCGGTGGGTCGTCCCGGGTTCTTCCCCAGCTCTTTCATCAGTTTCAGTGATGAGAAGGAGAGCGAGGTTTCTCCCGACGTCATTTGCCCGAAATCGCCGCTTTCGACAATGAAACTGGTGGCAAGGCCGAAGGCTTCGGCGTAGAATTTCGTCGACCGTGGCACGTCTTCAACAAAGAGAATCACGTATTTAAGTTTTGCTTCCATGGGAAGAGTATTGTCGGAAATCATGATTCCCGTCTTGAAGATTTGCGACACCCCAAACATGTTGTCGTGAAAGATCTGCTGAAGACAGATTGAGCAGGAGGAAGTTTTTTGTGTAAAAGGTTATTCTGAATAATAGAATCATTTACCGGGGAAAAATCCGGGATTCACAAAGGAGCAATTCATAATGCGCAGATATATTGGGTTTTTGGTCATTCTGGTGGGACTTATGGCCCTTTCGGCCTGTGATTCCATGTTTGGCAGCGACAAGAAAAGTTCCCGCGACAAGGGCACGACCCTCTCGTATACCCTGGAGGACACTCAAGGAAAAGAGATCTACTTCGTCTTCACGAACTACTCGATCTCGGCACGAAGATCTTCCCCGTCGATCGTTCTGTCTGAAGGGAGTGTCTCCTCCCGTGGATCCCGCAGAGTGCGAACCACATCGCTACAACCGACACCGGTTGCACAGAGGGGAAAACCGGAGATCACCGCCTGGAACCGCGAAGCCCCGTCGAGGATCAGAACCGATCTGGTTCGGGGATTGTCAGGTCCTGCTGCTCCTCCTCCCGCGCGCAGTTATACTCAAGATACTACAAGGTTTGACTTTCAGACCTCGACCAACTTGTCTGCTGGCGCTCCCGCTGTGGGTGCTACCTTGCGGGGAATGGTAGAAAAATCCGATATTTCGGTTGGAGATGGAACAAAGAACAAACGGCTCCTTGTCTGGGTTGCTGATGATTGTTGGGGGGAAGATAGCCAGAAAGCACACAAGATCACCTCCCAACTGGTTGATGATCTGGCCGGGGCCTTTCTTGATCCAGCTAAACCGGCAATTTACGAATGGATAACCGGTGTTTTTGGTGAGGAGTGGGGGCCCTCTTCTTATTCAAATCTTCTTCACGAAACCAACGATATTCATATTTTGCTCTACGACATAGACGCCGACAACAGCGCAAGCGGCGGTGTCCTGGGATACTTCTGGGCCAAGGATAATTTTACCCAGGACAGCGATTCAAACGAGAAGATCATGTTCTACCTCGACGCAGTGATGTATGCAGCGGGGGTTCAGAACGGCGTGAACTGGACCGACGAGATCATATCGACCCTGGCACACGAGTTTCAGCATATGATCCACTTCTACCAGAAGGCCATTGTCAACGACACCGATGGGTCAGATACCTGGATCGACGAGATGTGCGCCATGATAGCCGAGGATATCGTTGCAGACAAGCTGGAAATCGAGGGGCCCCGAGGGGTTCCCCTGTCCGGTGGCTCCTTTGTTTATACTCCCGAGGGAACAGGATTGACCGGTGGCCGCCTTCCCCTGTTCAATTACGTGATCGAGCATCCCCTGGCCTACTGGGACACCGATAACCCCGATGTTGATTACTCCCACTCCTATGCTTTCGGGGCCTTCCTTGCGCGAAATTACGGTGATTTTACAACACTCTTCGGGGGTATTCTGCAGAATCAGTGGACCGATTATCAGGCAGTTGTGGAGGCTGTCCGGTCTTCCCCGGGGAGAGGCGACATCTCTTTCCGCGATATCTTGCGTGAATGGGGGGCGGCGGTGGTGCTTTCCGACAAGACCGACCTGACTGCTGATGATTTCAGGGTTCTTCACGTTTCCCGCCAGGGCGGGAGCTCTCCGGGAGAGATTGGTGCCGGATATAACACCGGTGAGGCCATTACCAGCGGTGGCTACTCCTTAGGTTCGATTGACTTGTACAGCTACAGCTACAGCTATAATGGCCAGAATGGGCCGTATTTCTGGGATTCGGGAGATGTGTTGCCTCAACTGAACCCCAGCTCAAATCTCTACGTCCACATGGGAACCGCCGGGAGTGATAGCGTGACCTATAGTGTTTCTCTGGCCGAGAACGTGGACTGGACAATAATTGTGCGATGATGATTTAGGGAGGTTTCGGGGATGCTAGCGAGACAACCCGGGCGTCCCAGGAGGGGCCGGGCGGTACAGGATTTCAGAACAATCATTTTCCCCCTGCTCTGGGCCATGTTCTTGGGGGGCTGTGCCGGAGGTGACTCCGGTGCCACCCCTCTTCCGACAGAGAGCAGATCAGTGGTGATCACCGGAGTGGTCTCAGTCAAGGGCAGTTCACCCCAGGCGGTACTGGTGATTACTACCAGGGAATCGGGGAGTTACGAAATAATTGGAGAGATAACCCGAGACCTTGCCAAAAACTACCAGGGAGCAGTGGTCACTCTTGAGGGCCGTGTGATCAGGGAGCCAGCGCATCCCAGGCTGGGTTGCTTCATGGCCAAAGGCATCCGTAGCGAGGAACCCTTCTGATCTCTTTGCGCTGTCCCTGGTTGTCTCCCGGTCTTGTTATTTCTTGACATCTTTTGTCAGACGACCCTATGCTTTTCCCGGGAGCTTGTGGAGGTTTCCCAGGAGGTGTTTCAGTGGAACAGACCCGAATAATAAAAATGGAAGAGCGTCATGTAGATGAGGCAGCCTGTTTCATCGCCCGGGTTCTGGACGAGCCAAAGGAGGTCACCTGCCAGGATCTTGAGGATTTTCTGGATTGGGACGATGAAGAGGTTCTGCTGCTTGTGGTCGAGACCGGGGATGGCCGCTTTGCGGGGGTGGCCGGTGTGATCTACGAGGAGTGGAACGATACCAGCACTATCGAGTGGATCGGTCTGATTCCGGAGTTGCGGGGTCAGCGCATTGGAACGGACCTCCTTGATCGAATGATCGAATGGACCCGTGCCCAGGGGGGGCGCAAGATATACGTCGATACCGGGGTGGAGGAGGTGAAAGCTCTGGCTTTCTACGAGAAAAAGGGCTTCTCCCGGGAGGCCCTGCTCAAGGACTGGTATCGCGATGGGGACGATGCCGTGCTTCTCTCGTTGCGGGTCACGGAGCCGCGATCGGGCTAGATCACTCGTCGCACTGTTTCCCGTAGCAGAAGGCGGCCGTGGAGGACCTGCTCGGGGTGAACCGCTTCGCCCCGAATGATTTTCATCAGCGTCTCTGCCGCCGCACGGCCCTTGTCCTGTCCGGGTTGGGAGATCGTGGTGAGCCGGGGTCTGGTGATCGTCGATTCGGGGATATCGTCAAAGCCGACCAGACTGAACCGGTCAGGGATGGTGATGCCAATCTCGGCAAGCCGATCCATCATCCCGATGGCCACGATGTCGCTCATGACCGCTGCGGCGTCGGGAAAGATATCCAGGGTCTGCAACGTGTCGACCAGCTCTCTCCCTCCCTGGAGAGATGTCTGGCAGGACAGCTCAATCAGCCAGGGATTGCCGCTGTTCCGGGACTCTCCGGGATGGCCAAAGTGCTCCTCAAAGACCCCTCGATATCCCGCCAGCCGTTCGGACCGCACATGGGAGCCGACACTCATCTCGCGGGCATCCACCAGAGAGACCAGGGCGATCCGGCGGTGCCCTGTTTCTATCAGGAGGGACATGGCTTCCCGGGCCAGATCGCGGTCGCGGATACCCACAACGGGAAATCCGTTGCCTGCTTTCCCATCGATCGAGACAAAGGGCAGGGATCGTCGCTGGATAAGCTCCACAGCCTCGTGTTCGGGTTCAAGTCCCAGGGTGATCAGCCCGTCCACGGCTGCGTTCTGTACGCCCAGCAGGAGCGATTGCTTGATGGGAGGGATAAGGGTCAGGGTGTGGCCTTCCTGCTCGCAGACCTGGCCGATGCCCTGAATAATGAGGGACAGATAGGGGTTCTCCAGCGCTTTGGGGATGACCTGGGGCAAGAGCAATCCGATAGTTCCGTAGCTTCCCCTGCTGAGGTTGCGTGCCCCCGGGTTTGGCACGTAGCCCAGTTCGGTCGCTGCGGCGAGGATTTTTGCCCGGGTCTCCTTGCCGATCCGGGCAGGGTCGTTGAAGGCAAAGGAGACGGTGGTTTTTGAGAAGCCTGTTGCTTCGGCAACGGCCTGGATTGTTACTTTTCCCATCTGCTGTGTCACATCTGTCTGTATTCTGTAGTACGCGAATTATAGGGCAGGCAGCCTATTTTATCGAGCCCGATATCATTCCCCGGATAATTTTTTTCTGGGCAAAAAAGAAGAAAACCAGCGCGGGAAGCATCGCCATGAGGATCGCCGTAAGGATCAGATCCCATTGTTTCACAAAGGCCCCCGCATAATTGGCTACTGCCAGGGGAAGAGTCTGCAGACGGTTTCCCCGTCCCAGTATGAGCAGGGGCAGGAGAAAATCGTTCCAGATCCACAGGCCATGCAGGATCGCTATGGTGGCATGGAGGGGTGTGAGCAGGGGAAAAATGATCCGGCCGAAAACCTCGGGGAGACGGCACCCGTCGATAATGGCGGCTTCTTCCAGCTCCAGGGGGATTCCCTTGATGAAGCCGTGGTACATGAAGACCGAGAGAGACAAGCCGAACCCCAGATAGGAAAGGATGATCCCCTGGTAGCTGCGGAGCAGACGGAATCCCGTTACCTCGAAGACCAGGCGAAACCACGATACCAGGGGAAACATCACGATCTGGAAGGGAATCACCATGGCTGCTACAAAGGTGAAGAAGATGATCTGGGAGAGTCTGGTCTTGGTTCGCACCAGAACCCATCCTGCCATGGCGGGGAAGATCGTGACCGCCAGTAGCGACGAGAGGGTGATCACCACCGACGAGAAGAAGGAAGAGGAATACCGGACACTGGGGCTCGTCCAGATTGTCCTCATGTTGATAAACAGCTGGCCCCAGTTGTTGGGAAGGGCCAGGGGAAACTGGGTTGCGCTGAAGGAGTCCTTGGCGGAGTTTATCAGGACGATCGCGAAGGGATAGAGGAAGAGGATCAAAAGGAGCCCCATGAGTGTTTCGAAAAGGATCTGGCGTTTCCGGGTATAGCGGCTCATAGTTCCAGCTCCTTGCGCTTGTTGATTCGTACCTGAAAGATCGAGAATGCGACGATCACGATGAAGAATATGACTGCCCGGGCCTGTCCTGCTGCCAGGTTGTTGCCCACGAAGGCGGTGTTATAGATGTTCATGGCCAATAACTCCGTGCCAAAGATTGATCGTCCCATAAAGGTTGTTGCCGGTCCGCCGGCGGTGAGAGAGTAGTTCACATCGAACTGCTTGAAGGAGTTCACCATCGTAAGAAACATGGTGACCGTAAAGGCCTGGGCTATCATGGGGACGGTGATGGTGCGGAAACGCTGCCACTCCGATGCCCCATCCAGGGTTGCTGCTTCGTGCAGTTCGCCTGGTACCGCCTCGATCGCGGCAACGTAGATCATCATGATATAGCCTGCGTACTGCCAGCTCCCCACGATAACCAGTGCCAGAATCGAGGAAGGAACCTCTCCAAGAAGAAGGTTTTCCGGACGTGCCAGGGCGCCCAGAAATGGAACAATCCGGCCCGCCGCAGGAAGGGCGTTGTTGAAGATGAATTGCCAGAGGTAGCCCAGAATGAGCCCTCCGATGAGATAGGGCATGAAAAAGCCCATGCGGTAGACCGTGCGTAGCTTGAGCTTGCTCGTGACGGCCAGGGCCAGGACTACCGCCAGGGTGTTGATAAACGCCACGTTTACCACGGTGTAGATGGTCGTTATGAGGAAGGAGTAGAGAAAACCTGGATCCCTGAAGCTGGACCGGTAGTTTGCCAGTCCCACAAAAGAGATTCCCTGGCCTGCCCGGGCCGTGGCGTTCCAGTCCGTGAAGGAGTAGTACACGCCAATGCAAAACGGGATGAGGACAATCATTACGAAGGCAACCAGCACCGGGGCAAGAAAAAGCCAAAAGGTCGCTGTGTGTCTGTTTCTGGTCATGGTATCTCCGGAATGCGGGGGAACCCGGTCAGGCAATCCCGGGTATCCCCCTCAGCTTTGAAGCTGGTCTCTGAGACCAGGTACACGTGAGCCGTGCACCTGTCGGGTTTGTCTTTATTTTGGGGGATCAGGGCTCCCGGGTTTCAAAGGTCCAGGTCAATTGACGGACGAACTCGTCCCGGTTGATCTGGCCTGTGGCAAAACGGTTGTAGATTGGCGCCAGGCTTTGATCCCGGAAATCGTTGCTGAAATGGTACTGATTCCAGGAAAAGACCTTGTCCCGGGCTGCCCATTCCTGAACCGATTGCGAGAGTTGTCCTGCCGGACTCCGTTCGATGTTGGAGAAGGCGGGAATCATCCCTGCTTCTTCCACCATGAACTGCTGTCCCTGGTCGGTGTAGACTTTATCGCGCAGAAACTGCTTTGCCGCCTCAATGTTGGGTGATTCAGCGTTGACCACGTAGAACGAGGGGGCTGACACAAAGATTCCCTCCGTATCGCTGTGCTGTGAGCCGTGGGGCGCGAAGGCCCGGGGAAACTCAGCTCCGGCTGATTCCAGATTGGGATCAACCCAGTTGCCCTGATGCAGAAAAGCGGCACGGCCCGTGGCGAAGGCACCAACCTGGGTGTCGTAGTTGCCGGTGGTCAAAACGGTTCTGTCGGCGTATTGAAAGAGCAATTCCACCCAGTCGGCGTATTCCTCCAGGAGTTGCTGGTCCACCTGGCCGTTCAAAAGATCCTCTACCACCGAGAAATCTCCGTAGGGCAGGCCGTTGGAGAGCAGGGAGTTGAAGTTGTGGTGGGCTGTAACCCAGCCCATGTCAGCCGAGGCAGCCATGGAGACAACCGAATCGATGCCCAGCTCGGATTTCATGGAATCCAGGCGCTGGAATGCCCGTCGATAGGCGTCATAATTGACAAGCTCTCGGGGATCGATCCCGGCTTTTTGGAGAAGGTCGGCGTTGTAGGCCATCCCCCATCCCTCCAGGGCAACGGGAAACCCATAGACCCGGCCTTCCAGGGTAAAGGCCAGAGATGTATCGGCAACCCAGGGTTCATCGGAGAGATCCAGAATGAGGCTCTCCCATTCCCGGTAATCCTCAGGACCAGCGATAATAAAGATGTCAGGCATCTCCCCTGCTGCGTAATCTGCGCGCAGCTGTTGTCCCAGGGTGGCTCCGGTTCCGCCGCCTACGGATTTTATGGTAACGCCGATGCCGGTTCGTTGCGACCAGTCTGAGCCGTAGCGTTGCAGCATTGCGTCGATTTCAGGCTTGTTTTGCATGAGCGTTACGTGCTCTCTGCCGTCGTCTTTGGAACATCCCGAAAAAAGCACCGTGGCGCAGAACGCTGCGACACAAAGGACCGCCAGAACAGCCGGAGCGGTTTGTTTTTTCATACGTGACCTCCTTGAATGATGCGGCTTTGAGGCAGGCCGGCTTCAATCGGGGTGTCGGTGTTTTATCCCCGATGGTGGCTCAGCACAGTCCTCGTCCGCGTGTATAAACAAAACTAAACCGGTTTAGTTGCGCTGTCAACAATTTTATGTGCCCCCTTCGGTTTGCCCCCGTTATGCCCGGCCGCTCTGTGCGCCTCTTTTCTCATGGTGGTGAGTCACGGCTGATCATCCTGGATGTGGCGCTTTTCCCAGAGTCGGGTGATCGACACATAGGAAGAGAAAAGAATCACCACGATAAGGTAGGTAACTCCGAAGATGCCCAGACTGTGAAGGATGCCCTGATACGCTCCCAAAGGAAAGAGCGATGCCACGGCAATTGCTGCTGCTGCCAGGGGGGCCACCCCCAGGAAGAAAATCTGCTCTCTTCGGGAGGTCTGCACGGGATATGTGAGAGGAATTCCTCGGGATGCCATGAGGAAGAACTCTGCCAGCCCCGATCCTGCCCAAAGGAGAAAGAGATCAAGGGTCTCCAGGAGATTCTGCCTGAGCAGTATCCATCGGTAGAGGAGCAGGGCGAAAAGCCCCCATTTGAGAACATGGCAGATGATGCTCTCCACCTGACGGTTTTCCTGGTTGAGTCGTTCATCGGTTATCATGGTTTTTCCCTCCTGTGAGATGTCTTTCCTGAGTTGTCCCGGGGTCGTCAAGGCTGTCGGGCCAAAACAGCTGGTCCAGCGTTTTACCCAGAACACCACAGAGCTTGAGGCACAGATCCAGGGTGGGGTTGTACGTCCCTTTTTCTATGAGACCCACCGTTTGCCGGGTGATTCCGGCTTGGTGCGCAAGTTCTTCCTGGGTCATTCCTTGCTCTGTTCGGCTTTGGCGAACCTGGTTTCTCGAGTTTTGATTCTTCAGCATGAGACCAGTGTAATCTATGCATTGCATTTTGTAAACTATATTTTGCATTTTGTGGCGTCGGAGGGTTGACAAAACACAGTTGCCACATTAATGGTTAAATCACTTAATCATTAAAGAGGTTGAATTGTGGATGATCTGGTTGCCCCTGCTGATGCATCGATAATCATGGAAATGGTCAACGCACTCACACTTTTTACGCGGCAGACCGTGGTAAGGTGGATGCCGGACCTGGCCAGGGAGCAGGGCCTCACGGCCGAGCGGTACATGATGCTCTTTGAGCTTTCCCTGAGCAGAGACATCAGTCTGAAAGAGCTGTCACGAATTTATGGTGTTTCCTCTGCGGCTGTGTCAGTGATGGTTCACTCGCTGGTAGAACAGGGGCTGGTTAATCGTTCTCAGGACAGAAAAGACCGGCGTCGGGTGGTGCTGAGCCTTACAGAAAAGGGCCAGGAGACGCTTGGTCGGCTGGAGGAACGGTTGACCGCACAGTTTCAGGTATATCTTGAGGAGATTCCCGCCGATGCCCGAAGGGAGTTTTCCCTGTTGTCGAGGCAACTGGTGGGGTCGGTACGACGAATAATGGATCAAACCAATGGAAACGATGGATAGACTGGCCCCACTTCAGATAGATCCTGCCGAGGGTGCGGCCCGCCGGGAGTTTCTCACCGAGCCTGTGGGAAAACTGATAGTTCGTCACGGCTCTCCAGCGGTGATTTCCATGGCCTTTCAGGCGCTCTATCAGATTGTGGATGGAATCATGGTGGGCCGAAGCCTGGGGCCCGAGGCAATGGCGTCGGTAAACGTTCTCTATCCCCTGGTGGCGCTTGTGGCGGGGCTGGCGGTGATGATTGGTACAGGAGGAAACGCCCGTACGGCGATTCTTCTGGGTGAGGGAGACCACCGGAGCGCATCCCGGGTTTTGGGAACGATTCTTGTCCTGGGGTTTCTCCTGGGTATCGTCGGTGCGGTGATCACCGCAGCTTTGACGCCGCAGTTGCTGGCGTTTCTGGGGGTGGGCCAGGTTCTCTCGGGGTATGTCCGGGACTATCTTCTGGGGTTGCTTCCCTTCTTTTGGGGGATGATTCTGGTCTTTATCCTGGAGCAGTCTGTTCGGAACGATGGCAAGGCCGCTCTGGCGAGTCTTGTCATGGCCGGAAGCGCCCTGGTGAATATTTTTCTGGATTATCTCTTTCTCTTTGTGCTGGACTTCGGAATTATCGGTGCGGCCTGGGCAACGGGTATCTCCCAGACCGGGGCAGCCCTGGTTTTTTTCGGCTATTTTCTGGTCAAGACTCTTCGTGGAACGCCGGGGCTTTCCCTGGGGCGTCCCGTGAGGGATGCCCGGACTCTGATCACCATCTGCAGAAACGGCGCCTCGGAGCTGCTTAATTCTCTCTCGGGAGGGGTCACCACGTTCCTGTTCAACCGGGTTCTCTTGAGCTTTCTGGGTGCCCTGGGGGTTGCTGCATTTACCGTTGTTCAGTATCCGGTGATGCTGGGGGTGATGGTTGTGCTTGGCCTGGGGAGCGGTGTTCAGCCTGTTTTCAGCTACAACCACGGAGCGGGGGAGGTTCTGCGGGTGCGCCGGGCCCTGGAAATCACTCTGGTTGTTTCCTTTCTGGTGGGGGTTCTTCTCTGGTTTTCTTTGGGGGCCCCGGCCCGGATGATTGCCGGGGTCTTTCTGCCCGGCCATGGTGAGGCCCAGAGGGTAGCCGCTGAGGCCGCATCGTTTTTCCGCTGGGTGGCGCTGTGTATGCCCCTGGGTATTATCGCTTCGGTCTATTTTACTGCCCGGGAAGAGGCCGGAAAATCTCTGGTGATCGCCCTGGCGCGAGGGCTTGTGTTGCCTGTTGCGGGGATTCTTCTTCTTCCCCTGTGGCTGGGGGTTCCAGGGATATGGCTCACCCCGGTTATTGCCGAGGTAGTGGCCTGTGTTATTGCTCTGGGGCTCATAAAATCCTCTGGAGAGGGAGGGTCATGTCGCAACGGTGCGGTTCAGGCGTAGTTCCATTCGGTGGGCCGTCCAGGAGCAGAGGGAACTCAAGAGAAAGTACATCACGGCGATGGTAATCCAGATCTCGAAGGTGCGGTAGGTTCCTGCCATTACTTCCAGCCCCTGGAAGGTGAGTTCCGGAATAGAGATGACCGCCACGATGCTGGAATCCTTGATGACCGAGATAAACTGTCCCACCGCAGCGGGGAGGACAACACGCCAGGCCTGGGGAAGCACCACGTAGCGGTAGCGGTCAATCCCGGTGAGCCCCAGGGCCTGGGCTGCCTCGTTCTGGCCTCGTGGAACCGATTGAATTCCGGCACGGATAATCTCTGTGAGATAGGCTCCCTCAAAAATTCCCAGGGTGATCACGGCCGAGACAAAGGCCGGGAGCTGTCGGGGTGGTGCTGCGAGAATGCTCACCACCCTGGCTCCCAGGGGTGTGAGCTGCGATGCCCAGCGTTCAATTCCCAGAATCGCGTTTATCTGCTCTCCCAGAAAAAAGTAGAAGAGGAAGACCAGCACCAGGGGAGGTGTGTTTCGGGCAAACTCCACGTAGGTTCGGGTGATCATTCGTGCCAGAAGACGCTTCCGGGTTGCCAGGATTCCCATGGCCAGACCGATCACCACAGCCAGGATCGCTGACCAGATGGAGAGTCGCAGGGTTGTGAAGAGCCCCTGGAGTAATACATTGGGAACCAGTCGGCCTGCGGGATCGCGCCGCAGGGTGTAGCGGCCGATCACGGACCAGTCCCAGCGGTAGCCTCCCCCGCTGATGAGGGGGAGGCCGATCCGAACCGCCGCAACTGCCAGCAACGCCAGGAGCAGCAGATCAAGCGCGGAAACTCGCCGGGATGGCCGGGCTGCGTAGGGTCCGATCAAAGTTGTTCAGCCCAGTCGCGGGTTTCAAACCAGTAGGCCTTGCGCTCTGCAAGCCAGCCTTCGGCCTCAACCACGGTGATCCAGCTGTTCACAAAGTTCAGAATGTCCACGTCCCCCTTGGGCAGGGCAAAACCGATCGGTTCCCGCGTGAAGGTTCCCTGGATGGGCAGGAAGAGCCGGTCCGGGTTCTCCACCACCTGGAATGCCGGAAGCGGCGCCGAGGCAACCAGGGCGTGGGCCCGGCCATTGAGGATTTCCTGGACGGCCCGGGACTCATCGTCAAAGAACCGGTGCTGCGCCCTGGGGAAGGTTCGCTCGGCCGCGTCGGCTGCGGTGGTTCCAATGCGGGCGGTGATAACCACCTCGGGATCGTTAAAATCTTCCAGGCTGTCGAAGCCTGCGGCCATCTCCGTGTGGGCGGCAATGGCCATGCCCGAATGATCGTAGGGGATGGAGAAGTTCACCGAGAGGTTTCGGGCCGGGCGGATTCCCATGCCTCCGATAATCATGTCGAAACGTCCCGTCAGAAGGGCGGGGATGATCCCCGACCACTGGGTGGGAACAAACTCAATTTCTACGCCCATATCCTCGGCAAGGCGACGGGCCACGTCGATCTCGAAGCCGATCAATTCGTCCTGGGCATCGCGCATGGCCCAGGGAACAAAGGTGGACATTCCAACCCGCAGGACTCCCCGTTCCTGGATCGCCTCCAGAAGACTGGTCTGGCCGGTGGCCGGCCCTCCCTGGGAAGTTCCCTTATCCTGTCCGGCGGGTACGCAGGCCAAAAGCAGGGCCAGGGCAAGGGTTGCCAGGATCAGCCAGGCGGGTCTCCCGATTCGTCGTTGATTCTGTGTCTCGATCATCTGCTGTCTCCTTTGTCTTGAACTCGTTGTCCTGAACATGTCCCTTCGGGGATGTGTTCAGGGTCGGTTATAAAACTTTGCTCAGAAAAGCCCGGGTCCGAGGCTCCCGGGGCGCGTCAAAGAGGTCCTGTGCCGGAGCGATCTCAACAAAACGCCCCTCGTCGATAAAGACAGCCCGGGACCCCACCTCGCGGGCAAAGCCCATTTCGTGGGTAACCACCACCATGGTCATCCCCTCCCGGGCCAGATCTCGCATCACGTCCAGGACCTCGCCGATCATCTCCGGGTCCAGGGCGCTGGTTGCTTCGTCAAAGAGCATCACCCGGGGACGCAGTGCCAGTGCCCGGGCTATGGCTACACGTTGTTGCTGGCCTCCTGAAAGCTGGCTCGGGTAGGCCTCGACGCGGTCGGCGAGCCCCACTTTTTTCAGTAGTTCCAGGGTGGTTTGTCGGGCCTCACGAGGGGATGTTCCCCGGACCCTGATCTGGGCAAGGTCGATGTTCCTGCCAGCGGTCATGTGGGGAAAGAGGTTGAACTGCTGGAAGACCATCCCCGCTTCGGTGCGGATTGCCCGGCGATTTCGGGGGTTATCGTCCAGGGGAATCCCGTCTACCACGATCGTTCCGGAATCGGCGCTCTCCAGACCGTTGAGGCAGCGCAGGAAAGTAGACTTGCCCGAGCCCGAAGGCCCCACCAGGACAACCACTTCGCCGCGGTGTATCTTCAGGCTGACCCCGTCCAGGGCCCGCACTCCGTTTGGAAAAGTTTTGGTCAGCCCCTGAACCTGGATGATCTCTTCCTGCGGGAGAGGGCCGGTTTCAAAGGTATCAGCTATGCTGCTCATGGGGATCTCCCAGGGTGTGTTTCAGCAGCGATACCGCTACCGAGAGTGAAATAGTGATAACCAGGTATATTCCGGCTACCACAAACCATATTTCGAAGGCCAGAAAAGTTTGAGCCACCACCACCTGGCCGCGCATGGTGAGATCGTAAATTGCAATGGTGCTTACCAGGGCGCTGTCCTTGATCAGGGAGATCGCTTGCCCAACCAGAGGCGGCAGGATACGCCGGAACGCCTGGGGCAGGATGATAAAGCGCAGGGCATCGCCCCGGCTGAGTCCTGTGCTGTAGGCCGCCTCCCACTGCCCCCGGGGCAGGCTCACAATCCCCCCCCGGATGATCTCCGACGCGTAGGCGCCCTCAAAGAGGCTCAAGGCGATCACTGCCGAGGTCCAGCCGTCCATCCCGATCAGGGGGGCGATCACGAAATAGGTGAAAAAGAGCTGCACGATCAGGGGGGTATTGCGGATTACCTCCAGATAGACCCGGGCGATGCCTCTGGCCAGAACCGACGAGGAAAGCCTGAACAGGGCTGTAACCATGGCAACACCCAGAGAAAGCACCAGCGATACTGCCGTGAGCCGCATGGTAACGGCCAGCCCCTGAAGCAAGGGGCCTGCCTGCCACCCCCGGTCTGTCACGGTATAAAGATAGCGAGGCACCCGGTGCCATTGCCAGCGGTAGCCCAGGGCCGCCGTGTTGTGAGCCATAAGGGCAGCCACAACTGTGGCGATCACCAGGAATGCTGCCAGATCCGCCCAGGGGGAACGGAGCCACCGCCTGAGCCGGCGGGGAGCGGGAATGGACAGCAGGGCATCAGAGAAAATCATTACCGAAAAAATAAGGGATCGGATGGAAAAAGGTCCAGAAAAAGAGCGATAAAACTCCCGAAAACCGAAAGAAATCCGGCTTCGGGAGAGATCCGGGCCGGGATCGGTCACGCAAGCCGTGATCCGCCCCGACGATCATAGAAAAATCCGTAGAGACAGGGCATCACCAGCAGGGCCGTCACGGTGGAGAAGAGGAGCCCGAAGACGATCGTTCCCGCCATGGGCCCCCAGAGGGGAGACTCCCCAAAGAGCCCCAGGGCGGTGGGCAGGAGTCCCCCTATGGTGGTGAGCGATGTCAGCAGAATTGCCCGAAACCGTGTCCGGGCCGCTCCGGCCACGGCATCGGCCACGGAATCGCCTTGACTGCGCCGCTCGTTGATAAAACTCAGGAGAACGATGCTGTCGTTTACGGCGATTCCTGCCAGGGCAGCTCCCGCATAGATCACTGTCGAAGAGAGAGGAACAGCCGAGATAAGCAAAAAGACGATCACCCCCACAAACGCAAAGGGTACGGAGAAGAGAATCAGAAAGGGTTGCGTATAGGAGCGGAACTGTGTGCCCAGGATTGCGTAAATGAGAAAGATCCCCACCAGAAAGACCCGCAGGATATCCAGAAAGATAGTAAGAATCTCGGCAAAACGCCCCTCCAGGGTCAGGGAAAGGCCGGGAAAGCCCGGAGAAATCTCCTCCTGCCAGAGCCGGTCAAGATCACGGTTGATCTCTCCCAGGCGGTCGGTAGTTCGCGCTTCGGCCGTGACCGTTACTTCCCTGGTGCCGTCAACACGGCGGATCAGGGAGATTCCCTGGTCTACCCGGGCTGAGGCAACGCTGGAAAAGGGGATCATCCGTTCCCGGGGGCCGGCTATCTGGACCTGCAGGGCCTCTTCCAGGGTGATATCTTCGGGCAGGTTATAGCGAACCCGGAGATCGGTCTCGCGGTTGCCCAGAAAGACCGAGCCGGCCGGGACGCCCTCCAGAACGCCCCGGAGAAAATCTCCCGTTGCCTGAATGCTCAAGCCGTAGCGGGCTGCCGCCTGGTGATCGACGGTGATGCGAACCTCCGGTGTTCCCCGGTCAAAGTTGTCGGTGATGTTATAGAGCTCGGGGTATTGTTCCAGGTGGAGGCGAAACTGCTCGGCTACCTGGCGAAGAGCCTGGAGATCGTCGCCGAAGAGCCGGAACGAAACGGGCGGGTCCCGGGGCGGGCCGCTGGGTTGCTCCCGGAAGACCACAACTTCGGGGCCGGCGATATGGGCTGTTTCCTCTTGCAGATCCTCCATGACTGTCTGAAGAGAGGCGGTTCTTCCCGCCTGGGGAGTGCGGAGCTCCACCGAGATCTGGGCCAGGTTGCTCCGGCGCTCTCCCGAGCGTCCTCCGCCGGAGAAGCCGACTGAAGAGCTCACGGCCCGGATATCATCGGTGCGGGAGGAGTCAAGCAGCCGATTCTCGAAGAGCTCTGTGGTGCGGGAGGTCCGTTCCAGGGAGCTGCCCGGGGGCATCTCGATCTCGATATAAAAAAGAGAGACCTCCTCCGAGGCAAAGAGATCCAGGGGAACGCGTCCCGCCTGGGAAAAGACTGCTACCATGGCCAGGAAGATCACCGTCAGGGTGATGCCTCGTCTGCGGTAGAGTCTGCGCAGGAGCACCTCGAACCGGTCCTGCAGCGCCGTAATGAGTCTGCGGCGGGGAGCTTTCTCCCTGCCGGGCCAGTCGGCGTAGTGCGAGGGGAGAATGACCGACGCTTCCAGCGCCGAGGCGACCAGGGCGATGGAGACGGTAATGGGGACAACTCGCAAAAATCGCCCCACCACTCCTGGCAGAAAGGCCAGAGGCAAAAAGGCAGCTACCGTGGTGGCCGTGGCCGCAAGAACGGGCAGAATCACCTGATTCGTCCCCGCCACGGCGGCATCGCGCCGGGAGAGGCCCTGTTGCTGGAGGCGGTAACTGTTTTCCACATTGACGATAGCGTGGTCAACAATCAGCCCCAGGACCAGGACCAGCCCGAAGAGGGTGTTGCTGTTCAGGGTCTCGCCCAGAGAATCCAGGACCAGGAAGGTCATGGCCAGGGTGAGGGGGATGCCCAGGGCGGTCATGAGGGCGTTGCGCAGCCCCAGGAAGGCGTAGAGCACCAGGACCACCAGAACAAGCCCCAGAAGCGCGTTGGAGAGAAGCGTGTCCAGGCTGTTGTTGATCGGCACGGACTGGTCGCTGAAATAGTCCAGGGTGATATCAGCGGGCAGAGCGTCTTCCAGAGATGCAACCCTCCGGTGGATCGCGTCGATAATCCCGATGGAGCTTGCCCGGGGCAGTTTGGTTACCCGCAGGCTTACGGCGGGTTTTCCGTTGAACCGGGCCATGGTCCCTTCCCGGCGGTATTCCTCGCTCACCCTTCCCAGGCTGGAAAGCTGAAGGCTGTGGCTTCCCGTTCCCTCAGGACCGCGCACCACGGTATCCTCCAGTTCCCGGACAGAACGAACTGCCCCCACGGTGCGCAAGAGGTATTCCCGATCTCCCGTGGTGAGAACTCCGCCCGGTACGGTGGCGTTCCGTTGTTGCAGGGCCTGTACCACCTCAAAGAGCGAGACCTGATACGCCTCAAGAAGGTCCTGATCCAGGCGAACCGTGATCTCCCGGTCCCTGACTCCCACCAGTTCGATCCGGGAGACGCCACGGATGCTTCTCAGACGGTCCCGGAAGGCCTCTGCCGTCTCAACCAGTTCTCCGTAGGGCGCTTCTCCCGAGAGGACCAGCTCAATAACGGGCAGGAAATCGTTGGAGGAGAACTCCTGAATCGTCTCCTGCTGGACCCCTGCGGGCAGGGAGACCCGGTTGAAACGGTTCTGAACTTCCTGAAAGAGCCGGTCAAACTCCCGGCGAGACACGGCCTGGTCAAACTCCAGGGTCACCGAGCTGAAGCCCTCCCGTGTCCGGGATCGGATGCGGTCCAGCCTGTCCAGGTTTGCCATCTCGTCTTCCAGGGGGATTGTGACGGACCGTTCCACGTCTTCGGCTGCCACGCCGGGGTAGGGGACGCCGATGGTAATGAAATAGAAGGGGACCTCGGCAAACTGCTCCCGGGGGAGTCGCTGATAGCTGAAAAGTCCCAGAACAAGGATGACCACGGTGAGAATGTTCACAAGGACCGGGTTCGACACTGATCGTCCGGCGATGCTCACGGGGTACCCTCCTGGAGCGCCGCGATAACCCGGTCATCATGCCGAAGAGCCGAGAGGGCGCTCACCACCACCAGATCGCCCGGGGCTATCGCTCCGGCCAGGGCGGCTCGGTTGGCAAGGGTGGCCACCACCTCTACTTCCTGCAATACCGCCCGGTCTTCCCGGTCCAGACTGTTATCTTTCAGGAGAAAGAGGAATGTGGCGTCTCCCCTGCGGATGATTGCCTCCGTGGGGACCACCAGGTGATCGGGTGCTGCCTGGGGAACCAGACGTACCTGGACAGACATTCCCGCCCGGGTGCGCAGGGGACAGGGGTTCTCCCACTCCACACGAAGGGGAAAGGATCCTGTTCGGGGGTCCGCAGCGGCCCCCACGGCAGAGACCCGGGCGTCTCTCCACAGATCGGAGCAGGCCGGGACACGGACCTGGGCCTCGGAGCCTACCCGGACGTGGGCGATTTCCCGTTCTCCCAGACCAATCTCGGTGCGTAGCCGGCTGGTATCGACGATGCGTGCCGCCTGAACACCCCGGCCCAGGTAGGTTCCCTCTTCCAGATCTATGGGCCTGGCGGCGATCCTGCCCGAGATGGGGGCCCGGACCTGGCGATCGTTGTACCGCTTTTCTGCTGCTGTGAGGCGTGCCTCGGCTCCGCTCAGGGCGGCCCGGCGGCGGGCTGCCTCGGCCCGGGAGACGGTGCCCCGATCCTGGAGCGATTCTGCAGCAGCCAGTTCAATTCTGGCCAGGTCCAGATCTGCCCGGGCCTGGAGGACCTCGGCTGTCTCGCGCTCGCTGTCAAAGGAGAGAAGGATCTGGCCCTGGCGCACCTGGTCTCCCAGGTCAAAGAAGACCCGCTGCAGGGGGCCTTCTGTTTCGGTTACCACCGAGGCTTCCCTGATTCCCGAGACCATGCCGGAGCCCCGTATGGTTCGGACCAGGGGGGCCTCTTCCACGGCCACGACCAGCACGGGCCGGGGTTCCTGTTCCGGGGGTTGCTCCGGATCTGGGGCGGAGCCTCGCGGGGGGCCGGGCCGGCAGGATGCCAGGGAGAGGGTTGCCATGGCCAGGCCCAGATAGAGGGCCAGGGTCAGGAGGAGGGGGCGAAGGGGATGGTGGTGTGTCGGCATGATCGACCTCCCTGATGATGCTCCGCGTTTTTTATCCTGTGCCCTCAAGTATACTCATCGAGGCCGAAAAAGGTCGAGGAATAGTGCTGATCGGGGAGCGTTTTGCCGGGAGATGGGTCATGTGGCGGGAGCTTGAGTCAGGAAACGTCAGGTTCCGGGAACATTCGAGAGGGTGAAGACGATGCGTACCTGGAGATCCATCTCCGAGGGCGTATCATCGATGGTTCCCGGGTGAAAGTGCGCTGACTCAACTGCCTTCAGGGCAGCTCGGGTAAGGCTCCGGCTTGGACCGGGTTGGACAATTTCTGCCTGCAGGGGGATTCCCCGGGTAGAGATTACCACCCGAATGATGACTTCTCCTTCAATTCCGCGACGCCGGTCTGCCAGGGGATAGGAGGGAACAATTGGCTCGACCGGGCGGGGTTCGTGGACGCGCAGGGTAGCAGGCCCTCTTTCATGCGAAGGCTTGACTGAAAGGGGAGCTGACCCGGCTGGGGACGGTGTGCTCGGGGAGTCCCTGAAGTCCCGGGCGGTGGCGTTCCGGCTTTCCGGAATCAAATCGGAAGGTTGCGGAGGTGGTGATGGTTCCGGGATGGTTTCCGGCAGGGCTAAGGATGATTGATGCTCTGTTTGAGGTGTCTCCTCCTCTTGCTGTGGCGGCTGCGGTTTTGCAGGGAGAGATTCCTCGGAAGGTTGCACCTCAGGATCAGACCGTGGCTGTGGTGATTCGGAGGATTGGCCTGGTTCGGATATCGCTTGAGGAACGTCACGGAAGCTGACTGTTACCGTTGTGGGAGAGGCCGGGTCGGAGGGGGGAACAGAAACGCCGGGGATCAGGGGCGCCCCGGCGAAAACGAGAAAATGGAGAGCCAGAGAGAGTCCCAAAGCCGCCGTGAGGCGACGGCTCTGGGGAGAACCCGGTCGTTTCGGGGTCTGCATCGCTTCTCGCTCTCCTCGTTTCTTCTTTCCCTGCCGGTCTGCCCGTCAGTACCGGTAGGACGCAGCAAGGCGGAAGGTCCGCCCCGGGGCGGGGTAGTAAGCGTCCCAGTTCACGAAGGGCGCGTAGGTCTCGTCGAAGATGTTTTTCACCTCGGCGCTCACCGCCAGATCTCCCGGGAGTCCCCGGGGCCGCAGCCGCAGAAAGACATCTGTCAGGAGGTACTCATCAACCCGGTCCTCGCTGTTGGCATCATCCCCTCCCTGGTAGGACCTGCTGCGGAAGGTGAGGGCCGGACCGAACTCCAGGCCCAGCTCGGGGAGGAGCCGCACCGCCAGTTGGGCGTCCAGGCTGTGGTTGGGAACCAGAGGAACCTCCTTGTCCTTGTTGTCTCCCCCAGCAAAGGTGGCCATAATGTAGCTGTAGCCTGCGGAGATGCGGAGTTGTTCCAGGGGTTCGCTCTGTATCTGCAGGTCTCCCCCGAGCCGGCGGGTCTTGTCGAGGTTTCTGTTTTCGCCTTCCCACGTAACAGGATCAATAGTAAACCAGGCGATCTCGTCTTCCATCTCCATCCAGTAGAGGCTCGCGTTCAGCCGCAGGAGCGCCCCCAGATAGAGCCCCCCTCCGGCTTCCAGAGTGAATCCCTGCTCCGGGTCCAGATTGCTCATGAACTGGTCACCAAAGCCTTGCACCGAGGCCTGTTCGTCCAGGGCCGGATAGCGGAAGAGCGTTCCCCCCGAGACAAAAACCTTGGCGTATTCCAGGGGACGGTAGACTGCGTTCAGGGCAAAGACCAGGGCCTGATGGGTGGTGTCGCTATCGATTCCCTCGTCGTCCTTTTCGGCCCCGATGGTGCTGCGGTCGTAGCGCAGGGTTCCCCCCAGATCGAGTTGCTCCGTCACGTAGGCCGTGGTGGAGGCCACTGTTCCCAGGGTCCACTGGGAGAGATCGGCCCGGTAATTCTTTGTGTTGCGGCTTGAGGTCTCCCAGGCGGTGATCTCCTGGCGGGCCCAGGACCAGTCCAGCCCCAGGCGGGTCCGCAGGGGCACCGCTCCCAGATCCCAGTCCAGAATGAGGGCCGGTGAGGCCGTGAAGGTATGAAGATCCCTGTCGGTGTACTCGTTAGGGGGCCAGAAACTTTCCATATCGGTCTCTACCAGCTTTGCCGCGTAGCCCAGAGCGATCTCGGCCCGGGCAAGCGGGGTGGGGTACCAGACCAGATCCAGGTCCAGGCCAAAGTGATGTTCGTTGGCTTCGTCATCAGTGTTGGTGGCATCGCTTGGGTCATCCTTGTACTGTGCTCTGGTGAGCCCTCCCGGCATCTCGTAAAAGATATTGCTGTAGCGACCGCTTAAGCCCACTTCCAGGGTATCGGAGAGATCAAAAAGAGCACCCATGGAGAAGTTGAGAGCCCGGTAGGCCGAACGGTCCCGGTGGCCATCGGTGGAAAAATGCTCGACCGAGGCGCGCAAACGGGACCGCTCCCGGGCCAGGGAGAGGTTCAGCCGTTCCTGGTTTTCCATGTTGCTTCCCAGTGCGAGAGACCCCGTCAGTTCCAGGGGGACCTCTGGCGAGGGAGTTCTGGTGATAATGTTGATCACGCCGCCCAGGGCGTGGTTGCCGTAGAGCGCGCTGGCGCCTCCGCGGAGTATTTCGACCCGTTCTATGGAATCCAGGGGAATCCCCAGCCAGTTAATTCCCGACATATCGGGGTTATTCTGGCGGCGTCCGTCCACCAGAACCAGAACACGCATGCCAGACCCCTCGCCAAAGCCTCTCATGTCTACTGTGGCCTGGGGGGCATTGGAGTAGCTCCGGAAGGAGACCCCCGCCTGGCGGTCCAGCAGTTCCGGCAGGTTTGTTGCGCCGGAGCTGCGGATCTCCTCTTCCGTTACAACGGTGACGTTTGCGGCGGTAGAGACTATTTCGGTGAGTATCCGGTCTGCTGTGACAACCACCTCAAGGGTGGCAGGTTTCTGCTTTTCCTCCCGGTCCTTCTCCTGATTTTGCGCGTAGAGAAGTACCCCTGGCGCTGCCAGGAGCACCAATCCCACGAGATATCGTTTCATGGCTTTGTTCGTTCCTTTTCGTTTTTTGCTGTGTGGTGTTTGTTCCCGTTGTGGACGGGTCCCTCTCCGTGGTTTCTGTAGTGGCAGTATCATGGCTAATGCTACCTGCGTACCTCCCCTCCGGCACAGGGCGAGGGTACACACCAATCATGAGGGTCTGTGTAGAGTTGTCGCGTCACGCCTTCCTCCGAGGCCGTACGGTGTTTCGCGATTGGGCAGGTCTCCTGACTTACGGGTCTTTGTCGGTTGGCGCCTTCCCTTGCGGTGGCCTGTGCCAACGTTCTCACCGAACACAGTAGCGGGGACTGTCCCGGATTCTCACCGGGTTCCCTGACCTCGTATCGCGTATACGGATCTTGTCTGACGATACCACGGGCGGAGCGGGCCGTCAATTCAACCTGGATTTTCGATTCGCGCGGCTCTTGTTCCCGAAACTCAGGACCGCCAGGTTCGCTGGCGGGAACGGGCGGTGGTTGTCTTCAGCTGCACCACCACCCCGGCAACACCCAGGGCCACCCAGCATCCCAAAAGCACATAGAGCAGACCCTGGTCGATCCGGAGGAGCGCACCCATATCAGCAGGATTTACCCGACCCGTGACAAAATAGGCCGTGCCAATGACAACGCTCCAGGAACCGGCAAAACTGGTGGAGAGAATGATCATGATCCGCTGCAATACCACGGCAGCGATCCCTGTGGCAGCAGCCAGGACAAGGAGAACCACCGGTTCCGGTGCAAACCCTCCCAGGGCAGAGAAGGAAACCCCCAGGACGGCTCCCAGAAGGGCCCCGATAAAAAAGACCCCCAAGACATAGAGCCCCAGCATGACCGCTGCTCCGGCAACACCACCCACCGCACCGGCCAGGAGGGCTGTCGTTTCTACCTCGGTTATGGCGAAGGTGATGGATCCGGCTACCAGCCCTCCTGCAAGAAACCCCGTAACGGCCAGGACAACTTTGAAGATCCGGTATCCCAGAAAACACTGCACCGCCCCAATCAGGATACTTGCCCCCACCAGGGCGCTCATCATTTCCTGTGACACATTCATGGGCTCCTCCTCAGGGGTACCAGTCTAGGTCAGCTTTTCCCGTCCTGCAAGGATGAGAGGAAAAATCTCCCGCCGGGATCAGCGCCCGGTTCTGGCTGAACAAAGGGGGCCGCATAAAGTGCCCGCATTCAAGCGGTCAACGCGCCATGTCGACATTGAACCGGCGATCCATTACTCTGCACGTATGCTGCGGGCACGGGACTCACACAGGGACTCTCACAATACACAAGCAATGCACCAGAAGATTCGGGATGCCGTTACTGCCGAACTTGCTACAGATCAACGCATCCTCGCAATTTATCTTTTGGGTAGCGCGGCCTCGGGGCGCTTGCGGGCCGACAGTGATATCGACATAGCAATAATGACGCAGCCAGGTATACACATCTCCGAGCTGGATAGGGCTCAGATTGCCGCAGCATTATCTTACCGTCTTGGGCGCCAGGTCGATCTTGGAATGCTGTCATCCAGAAACCTTGTCTATGCTAACGAGGTGTTGCACACCGGCATCCAGCTCTACTCGAGAGACCCCGGAGCGGCGGCGTTATATGCCGCAAATCTCTTGGGCTTGTACCTGGAGTTCAACGAGGGACGACAGGAGATTCTGAATGCCTACACCATCTGAGGCCCCCGACAACGTTCTCATCAACAAAGCCGCAATTATTGAACGGGCTCTCAAGCGTATGCGGGTGGATATCTCTGATTGATGACCCCTGCCGCACTTCCGTGAGGGTCTTGAGCTTTTCCCGTCCTGCAAGGATGAGAGGAAAAATCTCCCGCCGGGATCAGCGCCCGGTTCTGGCTGAACAAAGGGGGCCTCTCTCCCAGGCGGGAAAGGCCAGGGCAACCGAAGGCAGCACCGTCAGCCCCAGGGTCAGGGCCGTTCCCGTGAGGATGGCGCCAAAGGGAATCCCCTGATCCAGAAGAAGCCCGAAGACCATGGGCCCCAGCGCTGTTCCTCCCACCAGAAAGGAGGTATAGACGCTGCGGATGGCTCCCAGGTTTGCCGTTCCGTGAACCTCGGCCATGACAGCGGCCTTTATCGGGCTGTGGAGTCCCAGAGAGATGCCGGCGCAGCACAGAAAGACCACGGCAACCCACCGGTCCGGCGAAACAGCCAGGACCAGGAGCCCCAGAATCATGGGCAGAAAGTGAACTGCGTAGAGCCTGCGGGCCGAGAAGCGATCCACCAGAATCCCTCCCAGGAGCCCGAAGGCGAAGCGTGCCGCAGCGTAGCCGGCAAAGACAGCGCTGTACCAGGCTACTGGCCAGCCTCTGCTTTCGGCAAGGACCAGCTGGTAAAAGAAGACTGCTGTATTGGAGAAGCTCAGAAAGATGGCCGAAGGGGCAATGCGCCTGAAGTTCGGATCCTTCAGGATTTCCCGCCGGGAGATGCCAAGGAGAGAGGTTGAGGCGGTTTCTCCTTTGGCCTGATCGAAATCATCAAGCGGGAAGAGATAGAGTGCGGGGACCAGTACGCCCAGAAGCACCGCAGCGTTCACCGCCAGGCTTACGCGCCATCCCACCAGGGGAATCAGCAGGGCCACCACCAGGGGGAACACCATCTCTCCAGCGGGAAACCCCAACGAGGCCAGGCTCAGGGCTTTTCCCCGGTCTTCCTGGAAGAACCGGCCCAGAGTGGTCTGGCTGATGTGACTCATGAGCCCCTGGCCGCCGAAACGGAGTCCCAGAAGTGCAAAGGGCAGGATCAGGGCATGGCGGGTGAGTCCCAAAAGAATTGAGGCGGCTCCCAGAATGGCGATGGTCTTGAGGACATACCCTGGCAGGGGCCGGCGGTCTATGAGTCCTCCGAACTGAATCAGCAGGAGTGCCGATCCGATAGTTGCGATGGCGTACATGCCGCCGAAGGCACTGTTGGAGATGCCCAGATCGGCCAGGATATGGGGCACGTAGAGGGAAATGAGAAAAGTCTGGCCCAGACTCGAAAAAAAGGTAAGGGCAAAGCCAAACCCCACGTGGGCGGGATACGCCCGGAGAAAGAGATAGTATTTGAACATAACGGAGCGGTCAGTTTATCTGAAGAAGATCATCACCACAAGCGGCTCTGACCGGGGGCTGCCCTGGACGTTTTTTGACAGCTCCTTTGTTGCAGGTTTTTCTGGAGGATCCTATAATTTAGATTCAATGAAAGAGAAAATAGTATTGCCGGTGAGTCCGTGCTAGGCGCAGTCCCTTCCTTTGTGGAGGATTGCCTCCTGGCGGCGTCTCCGGGAGAGCTGCTGGGGCGTTTTGCGGGGTTCATCAAGAGCTTTGGCTTTGATCAGTTCATGATCGGTGATGTTTCCTGCCGCGAACCGCACCAGATGCGGGAGACGGCCCTCCAAAACATCAGTAATTATCCCTCGGACTGGCTGGACCGATACGTAGCGGCAGAGCACTATGACCACGATCCTGTCTGTGCCATGGCCCGGATCGATGACCGGCCCTTCACCTGGAAGGAGGCTGCCCAGCGGTTTCCTGCAAAGCGGTCACAGTTGGTCATGGAAGAGGCCCGGGAGTTTTCCATCGTTGGCGGAGCTGGTTTCTCGATCTATCGACCCCGTGGAATAATTATTGGCTTTGGCCTGGCTTCTTCCGCGGGGGACATGAGGACCGATAGGGCTGCCCTGGCGATCCTCAAGACTGGAGCTGTTCATTTTCAGACAGCCTACTCACTTCTGGAGGAATCCGCCCGTAGCGACGGTGAAGAAACCCAGGGCAGGGAACGCGAGCGTTCACCGCGTGATCTCCCGCTTCTCACGGCGCGCGAGCGGGAGGTGCTTCTGTGGCTCTCCTGGGGAAAGTCAAAGAACGAGGTGGCAGATCTTCTGACGGTGAGCGAATCCTGTATCAAGCGCCATTGTGAGAACATTTTTAAAAAATTGGGAACCGCTTCCGTGGTGGAGAGCGTAGCCCGGGCGGTCCATCTGGGGGTGGTGAACCCCTTCTAGTTGTTGTGCGCCGATGTTGCCTTTATTGGCCGATCGGCCAATTGTGGCGCGGTCTCAGTGGCAGTAGCATTTCCGGGAGATACTACTGTCAAACACCCGGGAGGAGCCCGGGTCATGAGGAGGCGCGTATGAGTACAAGAAAGGGAGTGCGGGGGCGTTTACTGGTTGCCTTGATTTTTCTTGCGGGGGCTTTGGTTCTGAGCAGCTGCGAAACTCTCTCGGAGATGTTCCAGCCCACGGAGATAGAGCGGGTTGAGTACGTTCCCACGGCAAAGCCCGAGTGGGAAGGCCAGACCATATACATTGACTTTGAGGTGGCCAGCGGCATTTGGCGTTACAATTACGCCTCGGGTCTGTCCCAAAGCATTCGGGACCAGCTCATCGAAGATGTTGTTTCCGACGGTATTTTCAACGTTCAGGATCGCCGTACCGGTGCTGACTACATGTTCAAGACCGAGGTGCGGATTGCCAACCCGGTGATTCAGGTCTCTGATAACGATGTGATTCGCAGCATCTCGGCAACTTTCCGTGTTCGAACCTACGATCGGGACGATAACCTGGTCACGGCAAAGACCCGGGAGGTCCGCTACGATGCGCCTTCCTTCACCGTTACGGTGAACGATTCCCAGCAGAAGTTGGTGGAAAACTACGCCTACAACGCTGCCCAGGAGATTCGCCAGATTGTGTACGAAAGTTTCGAGTGATATCACCGTGACACCTGAACTCTGATCCTGACAGGTGGTCAGGTGATCACCTCAAGGCGGGCCGGTTCAGCGGAACCGGCCTGTTTTATTTTGGGCCGCCCCGCAGGCGTGCCTGCTGGTGTTTTTGCATTCCGCGGGTGTTCTATCGTAGAATTGAGCAGGGGGATGTTTATGTGCGCAGATATGTATAACGCAGATATGTATAAAAGGTGGTGGAAGCCTGCAAATCTTTTCCTGGTATTCTTTTTCTTTTCAACTCTGGCCGGGGCCACGGCGGATACGGAGTTTCAGTTCACCATTGCACCACCACCCGTGGGCTATCCCGTCTTTGACCAGGGCCAGACCACCCACTCTTTGCGTGGAACCTATATAAACATCAGCACCGACGAAGATTGGAGCTTCGATGGCCTTTTGGGGAGCTATTCCAAACAGGAATCGCCCTCGTCGGATCTCTCCTTTCAGCAAACCTTCACAGGGGGTATCCTCCGGGGAGACCTTCCCGGTGCAGATCTCACCGGGCTTCCTCTGCTCTACGATTTTACACCGATCCTGCGTCCCTACCACCAGGATAATCTGGATCTGCTGGTTTTTGGGGTCCTGGGAGGGCACGCCACGTTTTTTGTTCTGGATATGGACGATTCCGATATGACCATGCAGATGCTCAACTATCTTCTTGTGCCGGGAGGTGGTGTCCAGGCAAACATTCTACTCTCTGATTTCATACTGAGTCCCTTTGGCGTGTATCGCTATTCCTTCGGTGGATATATCACTGAGTATTCCGGTGACGACAGTCCCGACGGGGACTCCGGATCTATCGACGGGTACGGGTCGGTTATTTTTGGATTTGATCTTCTCTACAGGCCGCTTAATCTTTCGCTCAGTTCCATTGTGCAACACGAAAAGGATGTGACGGTTTTTACCATATCCCTGGGGTACTCCTTTACCAGATCCCGCTAGGCGCCACGGGAACCGTGTGGGGTTCAGAATGTCTCGGTGGTGCCATATATGAGTTGTATGGTATGGTTATGCCCGAAATAGTTTGAAAGATCGCTAACATGGCTATAACTTAAGGATGCTACTGTTGATGTAGTCTGCGATCTGTGGCCTGAGGATGGATCTAAAACCTGACGATAAGGACGGAATATGAGTTTAAAACCACGAGTGTTGGCGATCTGCATACATAACAGCGCCCGAAGCCAAATGACAGAAGAGTTCATCCGTCAAGCCGCCGGAGATTCTCTTGAGGTCGTGAGTGCCGGAATCGAACCGGGGACGCTGAACCCGGTGGTGGTGGAGCTGCTGAAAGAAGACGGGATCGATATAACCGGCAAGAGTACCCGCAGCGTCTTCGATCTGCATACAGCCGGGGAGCGTTTTGACTATGTGATAGCCGTGTGCGACAAGGAAGCGGCTGAGCGTTGTCCGATCTTTCCGGCTGAAAAGGAGCGGCTCCACTGGCCCTTTCCGGATCCGTCGAAGGCGACCGGAACCATGGAAGAGAAGCTTGCCTTCGTGCGGCCGATCCGGGACCAGATTCGGGCGAAGAGCAAGGACTTCGTGGAACGGGTCCTGGGTTGAGGCGGGGAGGCTGCCTGGCGGGCGGCGATCCCGCCGGTTGCCCGGCAGAATCCGCTTTCCTCGCAGCCTCTCAGCACGTCCTTGCCGGTGCTGCAGTGGCGGCATAATCAAACCCTACGATCTCGCTGATCGTCCGGTTTGCCAGACCCAGTGTTGTCACAGCTTCGTTCCGGGTGCTCAGCAGGTTTGCGGTGATCTTGTGGGTGTTTACCTGGTTCTGGATCGCGCGCAGTTCGGTGATGTTCTCCTGTGTCAGAGTGCCCTCCATCTGTTTCTGCTGAAGTTCGTGCGCCAGGGCGCTGTACTGTTCGCGCAAACCCTGAAGTTCCTCGCTGCTTTCAAAGAGGCGGTTGGCTTCCTGGAAGGTATGTACCGGTGGAGCCTTTTCAAGCGCCGCGATGAACGTGTCGGTAGCTTGCTTTAGTGCGTTGGTCATGGCAGGGTCCTTTCGTTGGTGTGGCAGTGCTGGACCTGAGGGTCAGCAACATCCGCCGGCAGGTTTGGTGAGGGTTGCAAAATCAAAGCCCAATCGTTCTGTCATATATGTATTGGTTTCCTTCAGGAGGTGCACCAGATTCTCCTGGGAGGCGAAAAAACGCGAGAGTACCGCGTTGGAGGTTACCTGGCTCCGGAGATCTTCCAGGGTTTGGGCATCGTCGGCGGTTCCGCCCCAGGCGGTCGTGCGTTGAGTCTGCTCTTGCGCCATTTGAAATGTTCGCAATAGATCCCGGGCTTCCGCATCCTGCTGATACGCCTCGGAGGCCGCTTCGTATTCCCTGTATTCCGGTGTTTCCGACAATCCGGCGGCAAAGGCCTGCGCTGCTGTTGCTATATCCTGATTTATTGTCGTGTCTGTCGTCATCTCGTGCTCCTGGTTGTTTTTGGTCCGTATCCGGCCGTATCCGTATCCGTTATTGCCGGGATCGTGCATTTCAGCCTTCCAGTGCTTCCCGTATGGTTCGTTCCCGGAGCTTTCCGCCGGCCTGAATTATCCGGTTATTGACCATGATGATCGGTGGCTTCTGTCCTGATTGAATCAGTTGGGCCACCTCGGGGTGGGCAAAGAATTCCGGGCTAAAGAGGTAGATCGTTTCGAATCGGACCTTGATGCCGGTTCGTCTTCGTAGCCGTTCCTCGATCCCCCGGGCTGCCTTCTCCCAGGTGTTGTCTCCGGCGCACTCGCCGGTAGGTGGCACAAAGATCCGCACCACCTGTTCAGCATTCATCGCTGTGCTCCCTTGATTCAGCAGCACCCGGAGCCCCTGCCGGGGCCACAGAGGCCACCGCCGAAACTTCCGCCGGGGCTGGAGGTGCCTGCGCCCGAGAGTATTCCCACTCCGCCAAAGAGTTGCGACGTCTGTTTTGATCCGCACTCCGGGCAGGCCGGCTCCAGGCCGGCCGCCTTCTCGGCGATGGAGGCGGTGACATCGAAGGTGTTCCCGCACTTTTCGCATTGGTACTCGTAGGTCACCGGTCAGCCTCCTGCTACCGTTTTTGTCTTTACCCGCGTCCCGTCCCCTGCCGTGCCGGACTGGAGTGATCCTGCCAGGAGCGAGTCGGCGGCGCGTTCCACCATGGCCAGGCCGGTGATTTCCGTCTCAAAGAGCGGCATAATTGTCACGGGCAACTGAAAACGCTGGTTGATCTTGCCCAGGTATTTTTCCTGCATCGTCCGGCGCTTTCGGAAGAAATCGTTGGTGCAGTATTCCTTCTGAAGTACCTGGTTGGCCACGACAAACTGCGTCTCGATCCCGGCAGCCCTCAGATCCACCATCGCCCGGTATGCCTCAATCACGGGAGTTGATTCCGGGTAGACCACAAAACCAAAGGCGCTGCGGTCCGGGTCCTTCATCTGTGCGATGATCCTGTCGAATCGGGCCTGGGTCTCGCTTTTGGCGGTATTCCCTTCTCCTGTGGTAGTGACCATCATCCCGACCTGGTCAGCGTAGTCAAAGGGTAACTCCAGCAATCGCAGGGTATGTCCCGTGGGAGCGGTGTCGAAGACTACCAGGTCGTATTCCTCGCGCTCCACGTACCACATGAACTTGTCAAAGGCTGCCATCTCTTCGGTGCAGGGCGACTCAAGCTCCTCCTTGACCGCTATCAGCATATCCTCGGAGTACTTCCTCCGGGCGTCGGCGAGGATCCGCTCCTTGTACTCAGCCACAGCAGCTTCCTGGTCGATCATCACGGCATCGAGGTTTTCCGCTCCCTGCACCGGAGTAATCGTGTCGCCAATTGGTTGTTCCAGCACCTGGCCAATGTGCGATGCCGGGTCTGTGGTGAGCAGCAACGTCTTGAATCCCGCGCGTCCCAAGGCAAAGGCTGTGGCGCAGGAGACGGTTGTCTTGCCAACGCCGCCCTTTCCGGTAAAGAACAGAGCCTTGGTTTTTCCCCGGACCGGGCTGATTGTGTCCAGCAAGGAGCGCGAATCCTGCTCCTCGTAGGAGGGCGAGTCGGTGAGGGATTCCGGAGAATTCTCCGTAGTGTCGGCCTGGAGCAGATAGTCCGGCCTGTGGTCCTGGCCGGCAAAGAGATCTCTGGCCACGTGGCGCAAACCGGCAAGGCCCTTGATCTCACCATCGCGCTGATACATAAAGGTCAGAGGGACGGAAAACTCGCTGCGAATCTGTTGGAGATGGCGTTGCTGCATCTCATAGCGGCTGCGGAAGAAGGGGTGCTCGCAGACAGCCTCCGGGAGTATCCCGTTGACGATCAACCGGGTATTCGCGACCCCGATTTCAGCAAGCTCGCTGGAGGATCGACGGGTCTCATAAATTGACGTTTCTTCCGGCTGCAACACAAAGGTGAACTCTGTACGGGTGGGGTCACCCAGCAGGCGGGTGGCCTCGTCGTACTTGGCCTTGTTTTCCTGGATTGAGGCCACCGGGCCGATGCAGGTGTTCCCGCTCCCCCTGGCGCTTTCCTCGATATGTTTGCTCCAGTCCACGGGCAACTCCAGGAGACGCAGGGTGTGGCCCGTAGGAGCGGTGTCAAAGATTACTACGTCCCAGGCTGCGCCAGCGCTGCCGCCAGGGGATCCATCTTCCCCTGGAGCTGCCCGGGATGCGTCGTCGCCAGACATGAAGTCCACAAAACGGTCAAAGGAGGCGATCTCCGTGGTGCAGGGGGAGTTAAACTGCTCCTCCATCACCTTCATCACGTTTTCCGGCATCACCGCGCGCATTGGTGCGAGAATGCGTTCACGGTACTCCTCGGTGGCACGATCCGGATCGATCTCCATACCCCAGAGGTTGTCGATTCCCCGGGATTTTCCCAGGGGGCGGATATTGTGACCGATCTCGGTTTCAAAGACGTCCGAGAGGTTTGACGCGGGATCGGTTGTTACGATCAGGGTCCGATTGCCTTCCTGGGCATTATGGACGGCGGTGGCACAGGCCATGGTGGTCTTTCCCACGCCGCCTTTACCGGAGAAGAAGATATAGTGTGTATCGTTTTTCGTCATAGTGATTCATCCTTGCTTGTTGTGCTTTCGGCATCGGTTTCGGCTACGGCTACGGCTACGGCTCCGGCGCCCTTTGGTTCCGGCGTTTCTCCTCCGCTCCAGGCAAGCAGCTCATGGCAGGTTGGAAAGGCCTTTGTCTTGACTACCTTGCCGTTCACAACGGTGACGGGCAGGATATCGGTGTTATGCTTCTGAAGGAGCTCCAGAACGGCCGGGTTCTCCATGAACTTTTGGCCCTGTTGCTGCAACAGGTACCGCTGAATCACGATGCCGTGGTCGTTTTTCAGCGTCAGAATCGTTTCGTTCATATCCAGAAGTGCCGGATCGATCGCAGGACCACACAAGCCCCCGGGGCAGCACATGGGCGGGTCAAAGATCTCTATGGTTACGGTATCGCTCATATGAATGTATCTCCTTTTGGTGTCGGGTCTTTGAGAGGGTTCGGGTTGAGGCCCACCACACAACATCCGTTGCTTCTCAGGGCAAGGCGGTGTGTCAGGGCCTGGTAATCCTGCTGAATTTGCTCCTGTGAGTCGGCGCTCAAGGGCGCTTCCCGCAGGAATGTCCACAGTGCCTGAATCAGGGGCGAGCCTTCTTCAAGGTAGTGATACGCCCAGGTTCCCTGTTTGGTGGCCTGTACCAAACCGGCTGCCTTGAGTGCGCTCAGGTGGCGGGAAACCTGGTACTGTGGAAGGCCCAGGGCATCTACCAGTTCGCATACGCAAAGAGAATCGCTACTGCGCAGAAAGAGGTATATCAGCCTCAGCCGGGTTTCATCTGCCAGGGTTTTGAAAAGTCCGCCCAGGGTGTTCATTGGATGGTTCGTCTCCTTTGCGGGTGGTTTGTACACCGTATGCATAAATGCGCTTTCATGCATGTAATGTAGGCATGAGAGCTGGCCGTGTCAAGGGAGTGGTCAAGGAATTGCAGGGTTTGCGGGGTTTTAGCTGGTATCTAACGGTAGAGGCCTCCAGAAAGCACGGGGCTTTCCGGAGGCCGAGGGGTATCGCTGGTCTGTTCCTGCAGCAGAAGCTCTTACAGGGCCATCACACTTCCGTAGATCATGCCGGCCAGGGTGGAGAGGGTCACCACCAGGGCCACGTAGGTGAGGGTCTTGCGCGGTCCCAGTTCGCCGCCGATCACCAGCAAAGCCGGCAGGGAGAGCGAGGGGCCTGCCAGAAGAAGCGCCAGGGCCGGTCCCTGGTTCATCCCCGCCCCCAGGAGGCCCTGCATAATGGGCACCTCGGTGAGCGTTGCGAAGTACATGAGTGCCCCCGCCAGGGAGGCAAAGAGATTGCTTGCCAGGGAGTTGGTTCCCACAGCCCGAGCGATCCACTCCTCGGGAATCAGGGCCATTTCACCGGGTCTGCCCAAGAGAAAACCTGCAACCATGACACCGGCAAAGAGCAGGGGAAGTATCTGTACCGCAAAGTCCCGGGTGGCAGCCACCCAGTTTCCCAGTTCGGTCCGGGTAAACCAGCGAACCAGCGTATACAAAAGAAGCAATCCAAAGCCACCAGCGATCACCAGGCGAAACCGGTGCAGCGTCTCCCACCAGCCGATAGTTCCATCGCCAGGGGCCCAGTTAAGGAAGACCAGAACACCGATCATGGACCCAAGATAGAGCCCCATCTGGGGTAGCGATCGTTCCTGGCTCTCGTCACCCTGGAACATCGCGGCGTTGGTGGTTCGCTCCCGGTCCTCCCGGAAAAAGATCAGGTGCATAGCCAGACCAATGATAAAGGCGAAGGCGATCGCTCCCAGAGCCCGGGCAATGCCCAGCTGCAGCCCCAGGACTTTGGCGGTGAGGATGATCGCGAGAATATTGATGGCCGGTCCGCTGTAGAGAAAGCTCACAGCGGGACCAAGACCGGCTCCTTTCTTGTATATCCCCTTGAAAAGAGGCAATACGGTGCAGGAGCACACGGCCAGGATAGTCCCCGAGACGGAGGCCACACTGTAGGCCAGGAGCTTTGGAGCATCCGGCCCCAGGTAGCGGATAACGGCCTGCTGGTTCAGAAAGACCGTGATCGCGCCGGCAATAAAGAAAGCGGGAATCAGGCACAGCAAAACGTGTTCGCGAGCGTAATAATTGAGGAGCAGGAACGATTCCTGCACCCCCGCCATCAGGCGGGGAGCCTCCCAGGGGATAAAAAAAGCAGCAAGAAATACAGCGCCCATTAATGCCAGGAGCCGGTTTTTGGGTTCCTGCCAGAGTCGTACGATCGGGTTCATAAGGTGTCCTTCTTAAGGCGGGACGGTGGTCATGCCCACCGCCCCGGAGGGGCCCGGAGGGTTAACCAGGTGGTTAGCTGACGTAGGGGGCCAGGGCTTCGGCGATCTCCTCGGGGGAAAAGACCTTGCCCGATTTTACGAGGGTGCCGTCCACAGCAAAGCCGGGTGTTCGCAGAACCCCCATGTCCATGATCTGGTTCATGTCGGTGATTTTTTCAAACTCTGCCTGGATACCCAGTGTTTCTGCGGCTGCCCGGGCGTTCTTTTCCAGGTTTGTGCAGTTGGCGCATCCTGGTCCCAAAATCTGAATCTTCATTGTCAGGCCTCCTGTGGCTTGTTCTGTATAATTGGCAATATAACCAAATACAAGAGGGAGGGTCAAGGTTTGCCGTCGTCAGATTTCAAGCCCGGGGGGTGAGCCCCGGGCGGTTGCTTCAGAGCTTCAGTTCAGCTTCGTCATCCTCTTCCTTGGGAAGAATGATGTTCAGGCCGATTCCTACGATCGCTGCCAGGGCCATGCCGACGACATTTATTTTCACAATACCAATTTCGATGGGAATCACGGCTCCGCCGAGACCAAAAACAAGGATGACTGCTCCGATGATCATGTTCCGGGTCTTGGAGAAATCTACCCGGTTGTTCACCAGCGTTCGGGCGCCGATGGAGGCGATCATTCCAAAGAGAATTACCACCGCTCCTCCGATAACGGGAGTTGGAATGGTGCTGGTGAAGGCGTTCAGTTTTGGAATCAGACCGATCAGAATGGTTATCACCGCAGCGATCCGCATAACTTTGGGATCGTAGACCTTGGTCAGTGCCACCACACCGGTGTTCTGGGAGTAGGTGGTGTTGGCCGGTCCGCCCAGAAAGGCGGAGAATGAGGTGGCGATACCGTCGCCCAGGAGGGTTCGCCCCAGTCCGGGATCAACGGAAAGGTTTTTTCGCACCACACCGCTCATGGCAAGCACGTCACCCACATGTTCTACCACTGTGACCAGCGCGATGGGAGCCACGATGGCGATGGCACCGATGTTAAACGAGGGAAGCTCGAAGTTCGGCATGCCGATCCAGGCGGCCTGGGTGATCGCGGTATAATCCACGCGCCCCAGCAGAGCTGCCACGATATAGCCCACGGCGAGCCCTACGATAACGGGAATGATCTTGAAGAAACCCCGGGAATAGGAGGCTACGCCGATGATGACGGAGAGGGTTATCAGCGCGAGCAACCAGTCCTGGGAGGCCATGTTAATCGCATTCGGAGCCAGGGTCATGCTGATGACGATAATGATCGGGCCCGTGACGACGGGCGGGAAGAAGCGCAGGATTTTTTCGGGACCAAACTTGGAGATCAGCCCTGCCAGGATCGCGTAGATCAGTCCCGCCACGACGATTCCCCCTCGGGCTGCTGCCAGGCCGTACATCTCTCCGGCCAGAAGGAGCGGCGCGATAAAGGAGAAAGACGACCCCAGATAGGCGGGCACTTTCTTTTGGGTGATCATGTGAAAGAGCAGGGTTCCCACACCAGACATCACCAGGGCCACGCCTACATCGAGTCCCGTGATGATCGGTACCAGAACGGTGGATGCGAAGAGTGTAAAGACGTGCTGCACTCCCAGTGCGAGCTGTTTGTGGTATCCCAGTGTGCTGATGTCTTCAATAGGGGCGTTTTTGATTGGTTCTGCCATGGTGTTTCCTCCTGTGTGCTGTCACAGGATACAAGTGAATTTCTGTTTTCACAACAAACATGATTGCTGGGGCGCAGAGATGTCTGGAGAGGTGTCCAGGAAAGCTCTGTCAGAGAGGCGGGGCGAGAATCCTGGCCAGGGAAGACTCTTAGCCCGGGTCGGGTTCGGGCGATGCCATCAGCCACTCCCGGGCGCTGGCTTCGTCCTTGCTCAGAAGGTAGACGTCCCTGCTCGGGATGAGCCCGATCAGTCCTGAAAGAGCTGCGTCGTGACTGGTGTCGTCCGGGGCCGTGAGGAAGGCAATTCTCATGGCTCCCGTTGTCTGCAGGCGGTTTTTTTCTATTTTCTGGTACGACCAGGATGAAGAATAATGCTCTATTACCGTTGAGACGTTGCGGGCCCGGCGAAGGTCTACAAGAACCCGTTGGAGCCCTGTTTCTGTTGCAACTCTGGTTGCCTCCTGGCCGATCAAAAGCCCTGTCTGCCAGGTTATCTCGCCTTCAACGGTGAGGATGATCATCTCTTGCTGCTGCTCGTGGCTGATCCGAAACATTTTCACTGTAGTGGATTTTACTACGGTTTTTTCCGGTTTGTAAGGATGAGTGGTGTGCAGAATGGGTCGGGGCCGTGAGGGAATCGGGAGAAGATTGCGTTGCTGTCGCGTACAAAGGGGTCTAGACTGGATAAAACGCTCAGGAGGATTTTCATGAGTATCACCCTGCCCGAGGCTGTGCGACCGGAGTCGGTTGGCATGGCATCGAAGAACTTGTCGAATATTGACGATCTTGCCCACCGGTTCATCCAGGAGAAGGCCTACCGTGGTGTGGTCGTTCTGGTGGCGCGACACGGAGAGATCTGCTATTTCAAGGCTTTCGGAGAGGCCGACCAGGACAAACCCCTGAAGAAGGATGCTGTCTTCCGGCTCGCCTCAATGTCAAAGGTGCCGAGCGCGGTGGCGGTGATGCAGCTCTTTGAGCGGGGGCAGATAAGCCTTCACGAGCCGGTGTCGAAGTATCTTCCCGAGTTTAGTGAACCGAAGGTGGCGGTCCTGGAAAACTGGGGCGCCGTACGAATGGAGCGGGCCAAGCGGGAGATAACCATCCATGACCTCTTGTCGATGACCGCGGGCATGACAAACACCTGGTGGTACAATCTCTTCACGCCGGACTGCTATCGGGTTGTTCCCAAGTTGTACAAAGAGTCGGGGCTCATGGATGATCTGGATGCTCCGAACATTACCCTTGAGGACAACGTGAAGATCCTGGCCAGGATGCCCCTGATTGCACATCCCGGTGAAATGTTTGACTATTCAAACAATAGTGTCGAGACGCTCTGCCGGCTGGTTGAGGTGGTGTCAGGGGTGGATTTTAACCGCTACCTGCAGGAGAACATCTTCGAGCCCCTGGGGATGCGGGAGACCTGGTTCTTTCCGCCCGAGGAGGAACTTCACAGGGTGCCGGCCGCGTTCTGGGCGGGTACCGGGGAAAAGCACGTGGAGAAGCATCCCCTGGGCCTCGGTATGCTGGGGCCCGATTATACCTTCAGTCCGCACAAGACCTACTTTAGTGGCGCCGCCGGATTGCACGGCACAACCTATGATTACTTCCGCTTTGCTCAGATGTTGCTCAACAAGGGGGTTCTTGAGGGCGTCCGTGTATTGAGCCGGGCGTCGGTGGAGCTGATGACTTCCAACCAGATTGGAGACCTCACTAACTGGCAGCTCACCGGGAACAAGTGGGGATACCAGCTTGATATCCAGGAGGGTGTCAACGCACCGCCAGGGTCCCTGCACTATCTGGGTGGCCCCGGCGCCTACAGTTGGCAGGGGTTCTGGAGTACCAAGTTCGTGAATAACCCGGCTCACGATACCGTTATCATGACGATGTCGACACCGGGGTTCGATGGGGCCTTGCCCAATAATCTCCGGATGATTGCTGCGGCCGCTGCTGCAGTGGAAGACTGATCGCCCCGATCTGCCCTCTGGAGCCCTGATGGTTCTTCCCCGGAGGAAGGCCGTCGGGGCGGTGGTGGTGTGCCGTGGTTTGTTTTTTCTGAATTTTTATTTCCTGCACGATATTTTTTCCGGCAAAGAAAAGAGGCTCTAATGTTTTTAGTCGAGGGAGATGGTGTTCTAATATTATGTAATACAACAACTTGATTTTCTTCTTTTAGTTGCGTGAAAGAACGTCTGTAACTGTTGACTTTTGTTTCGCTTCAAATTAATTTGAGAACGAAATAATTTAATTGGCCGGGTTGATAGTCTGCCTGGTCAGGTCATTCATGCCAAGGAGAAAGTTTCATGAAAAACCCCGTTTACTCGCGGATGCGCACCACAGCTGTGGTGGGTATCGTTTGTGCGTTCCTGCTTGCTGCGGGAGTTGTTGCAGGACTACCCAGGGATGCTCACGGTGTTGCCCAGGGGCATCCAAACCAGAAGAGCATCGGAATGTATGTGGGGAGCGAACTTACCAGTGATGGTTCTGTTCTGCTCGGCGGCTTCGGGCACGAGCCTTCCAGTCACTGGATCGAGATTGTCCCCCGGCAAGAACATCCTCAAGGGGCTACCTGGAGCGTGGGTGTTACCGAAAATGCATCGATTCCCGGCAGGCTTATAGAGATTCCCCAGGTGGCGACGACCTACAAGTATATTACCTCGCATTATTCCGAGTTTGCCGGTTTCCCCCCGCCTTTGACCAATGGAGGTCTCAACGAGCACGGCGTTTCCGCTCGTGACATATGGTCTCCGTCACGACCGGAACTGGTGGAGATGTCCGAGCGGGCTGCTCCCCAGACAGGACCGCAGTACAGTGACCTTGCCCGGGCTGCCATGGAGCGAGCCACGACAGCTCGCGAAGCGGTTGAGGTCGTGGGTGGTCTTATCGATGAATACGGCTTTTCTACCTACGGAGGAAACTCCCATATCTTTGCCGACCAGAAGGAGGGATGGGTTTTCATTAACTATGCCGGAGGAGAGGGGCTGTGGGCGGCAGAACGGCTTGGCTCAGATGAAATCCGTGTCCTCTATCCCGGTTATATCCATGATTTCCCGGTGAATCCCGAGGACCACGACGGTTATATGGCCTCCAGCAATCTTGTAGAGTTTGCCAGGGCTCAGGGTTGGTGGGACGGAGAGGGAGAGTTCATGAACCTCCAGGACGTGTTTGGTCGCCCCTTCCCCGCCGACGATCCCGAGGGATATTACCCGGATTTTTATGAGGAAGCCCGAAATCCCCTCGCTCTTGAGGCCGAGCTATACGAGATGGCCCCCGTGAGTCTTGAGGATATGCTTGCCTATGTTCGTGATCCTCGCTGGTCCACAGATTTTGCAGGCTACGGCCAGGTTGCGCACCTGCGACCGGATACACACGGAGAGCTTCAAACGCTCTGGACAGCGATCACCACCAGTCTTACCACTCCCTTTGTGCCAATTCCAATTGCAGCCGAGAGCGTTCCTCCCGAGTTTAGTCAGCACCGATACATGACGAAAGATGGGTCTTCGCATTTTCTTGATCCGGATTACCGTATGCTTGAGGCGACTCGGTACGCCACGCGTACCTTCAAGCGGCTTCTTTATTTTACATCGGAACATCCGATTGATTTTCTGCGAGCCGTTACGGGCGAGATCGAATTCTTTGAGCAGATCCTTCTTGCCGAACGGGAGTCTCTTGAACGGCGAGTCTTGGGATTATATGAGGCAGGCTTCGAGGAGCGAGCTCGTTCTGTTATTACCGACAACGTTCACAGGCGGTTGCTTGAAAGTCTTGAGCTTGGTGAGGATCTGGTTCGTGAGGTGGAGGCCCGAACCCGAAAACGCTACGGTATTCGCCTGCCGGTAGGGGAGCGTCCGGAGGGAAGCACCATTCCTGCCACAAGCGAGCACATGGCTCGTGAAGGATGGGGGGCCATGATTCACGCGTATGATGAGCGACTTGATGAGTATCCCCGTGTCTACGGTATATATGACGATTACCGGGATTTGCTTGAATAAGAACAGTGACCGGATGTGTAGTGACGAAGGTGTGGCGGGTCAGCGTGAGAAGGGTTCCCCGAAGGGGCCCGAAAGCACGGCTCGCCACGGCCTGAATCAGGATTGTTGTCGCCCGGCGCCACGGCCTGAATCAGGCTTGCTGTCGCCCGGCGCCACGGCCTGAATCAGGATTGTTGTCGCCCGGCGCCACGGCCTGAATCAGGATTGCTGGCTATTGCCCGGGTTTTTCGGTATTCTTTCAGGTAGAGCAAGCGTGGAGGCCCTTTTGCCTGTAGTCCTTCTGTAGAGACTGCAGGAGGAACGGATGGAGCAGAGCATGGATCTATCGCTGGAACAGCTGGAAGCCATAGGACGGTACGTACGGAGCAATCTCCCGGTATGGATGGGCGAGGTCTATACCCAGCGTGACGTTCAACTGAACGAGCGAATGGTTCGTCTTGAGGAAGAGCTCAAGGGGCAGCGCGAGCTCATGCAACAGGGATTTGCCCTCATGGACAAACGCTTTGAGGACATGTACCGCTTCAGCAACCGCTGGTTCATGGTGATCAGCCTCATGCTGGCCCTGGCCACACTGGGGGGTGGATACCTGGGCTATCTCGGGCTCGGCTAAGAGCTCGGCGCTTCCTTCACCCGCCGGCGATCCTCCGGAAGAACAGTCTTCGGCCCCCTGGCTAGCTGTCGCGCCAGGCGCTTTACTACCCGGGCTTATGTTGGTTCTTGAAGAAACATCTCAACGGGTCGATGATTTATCGGCGCAGGCAATGCACATCAGTGCCTCGGGGATGGCCTTGAGCCGTTCGAAGGCGATCTCCTTTTTGCAACGGATGCAGAGGCCGTAGCACCCGTCCTTCATTCGCTTTGTCGCATTGTTGAGGCGTTCAAGTCGGCGTTGGGCCTGACGCAGCATTTCCTCGTTCACACCCTTGTCGTTGATCGCTTCCATGCGTGTCAGGCGTCCAAGGGCGACGCTTGGTTCTACCGGAAGGCTTTCCCGGGTGAGGTAGGGGATGCTTTGCTGTGTCGCCATTGTTTCCTCTTCGATGCGTTTTGCAAGTTCAAGGAGATCTTCTTTGGTCATCCATGCATAGTAGCCCCCGGAAAGGTCTGTGTTCAATACCGGGATAGAGGTTTTTCCAGTGCAGGATTGTTGTCGCCCGGCGCCACGGCCTGAATCAGGATTGCTGGCTATTGCCCGGGTTTTTCGGTATTCTTTCAGGTAGAGCAAGCGTGGAGGCCCTTTTGCCTGTAGTCCTTCTGTAGAGACTGCAGGAGGAACGGATGGAGCAGAGCATGGATCTATCGCTGGAACAGCTGGAAGTCATAGGACGGTACGTACGGAGCAATCTCCCGGTCTGGATGGGCGAGGTCTATACCCAGCGAGACGTTCAACTGAACGAGCGAATGGTTCGTCTTGAGGAAGAGCTCAAGGGGCAGCGCGAGCTCATGCAACAGGGATTTGCCCTCATGGAAAAGCGCTTTGAGCAAATAGACAAACGCTTTGAACAAATAGACAGGCGCTTTGAACAGGTGGAAAAGCGCTTTGAACAGGTGGACAAACGCTTTGAGCAAATCGACAACCGTTTTGAACAAATAGACAAACGCTTTGAGGACATGCACCGCTTCAGCAACCGCTGGTTCATGGTGATCAGCCTCATGCTGGCCCTGGTCACGCTGGGGGGTGGATACCTGGGTTATCTCGGGCTCGGCTAAGAGCTCGGCGCTTCCTTCACCCGCCCCGAGCCCCCCAAAGAAGGATGCTGTTATCACGATGAGGTCGACGCCGGGGTTCGATAGGGGCCGGGTTCCGACGGGGCTTTTCCCGATAATCTCCGGATGATCGCAGCAGCCGCCAGGGCAGGGGAAGACTGATCGGCCACGATCTTACCGACCGGTTCGTTCGGGCCTTTCCTGCCGCAGCCGCCAGGGCAGGGGAAGACTGATCGGCCACGGGGCACACCACGGAGGGGGCTAATTGCGGCGGTTCGGCTTTCCCTTGCGCCCCTTGGGGCGACGTGCCTGAGGCGGGCCGTTCCCCGCCGGGCGGCGGGGGCCGCGCTGCTTTCCTGCGGGACGCTGGTTGGTGACGCGTTCTACACGTATCCTCGTGCCCTGATAGGAGTACCCGGCCAGTGCGTCTTCAACCTGCCTGGCCATGGCTCCGTCGACCTGCACCTCGCATGAGTCGGTGTTGATATTGATCCGCCCGATGTTGATATTGCCGGAATCGGTGGCCTTGTTGATCAGTCCAATAATCTGGGGCGGGAGCACCGACTGGCGGCGGCCGATGTTCAGACGGAACCAGACCATGGAGTCAGCCTCCATCCGTTTGGGCCGGGTCTTGCTGAGCGAGGGATTAAGGTCCGGAGCATCGGCATACTGTTCCAGAAATCGATTGAACTCCACCGAGATAAACCGTTGCAGCAGTTCCTCCCGTTCGATTCCGGCAAGAGAGTCCCGAACGGCCTGCAGGTACGGTCCAACGGACTCCTCGTTCACCTCGACCTCTTTCACCCGGGAGAGAAGCTCCATCAGCCGGGCTTCGCAGATATCATGGCCGCGCGGGATTTTGGCTTCCTCCATTTTCCGGCCGATAGTCCGCTCGATGTAGGCGATTCGGTGCCCCTCGCGCATATGTACGAGGGCGAGCGACGCACCGCTTCTGCCGGCCCGGCCGGTCCGTCCGCTCCGGTGGGTGTAGGCGGAAACCTCGTCGGGAAGGTCGTAGTGGATGACGTGAGTCAGGTTGTTCACGTCGAGGCCACGGGCTGCAACGTCGGTAGCGACCAGGAGCGACGGATTCCCTTCCCGGAAGCGGCTCATTACGGTGTCGCGCTGGGATTGGGCCAGTTCGCCGTGAAGCGCATCGGCGGTGTAGCCGTCGCGCGAGAGGCGAGCCGTTATGTCCTTTACCGTTTCCCGGGTGCGGCAGAAGATGATGGCGTACATGCCAGTCTTCACATCGATCAGCCGCTTGAGAGCCTCGTACTTATCGTGGGCATGGACGCGGTAGTAATAGTGCGTGACGGTACCGGCGCTCTGGTTCTTGTGACCGGAGACGATCTCGTGGGGATCGGTCATGTACGTCGCAGCGATTCTGGCCACCTCGGGGGGCATGGTCGCGGAGAAGAGCAGGGTGCGACGCTCGGGGTTTGCAGCGGCAAGAATGGCATCGAGCTCGTCCTTGAACCCCATGTCGAGCATCTGATCCGCCTCGTCGAGTACCAGAAACCGGAGAGCCGAGAGGTCGGCAATGCCCTTATCCAGGAGATCCTTCAGCCGTCCCGGTGTGGCCGTGATAATATGGGGCCCCGCCTTCAGATCGCGTATCTGGGCCCCGAAGGGAGCGCCTCCATAGACGGCTGTCGTCCGAAGGCTCGGGAGATTTGCTCCATACTCTGCAATCTCCCGCGAGACCTGCAGTCCAAGCTCACGAGTGGGGGTGAGGATCAGTGCCTGGGTTGTGCGGCTTGAAAGGTCGATATTTTGCAGAAGGGGCAGTCCGAAGGCAGCGGTCTTGCCGGTTCCTGTCTGAGCCAGTCCGGTAACATCCCGCTGCTCGGTCAGGAGGAAGGGGATCATCTCGGCTTGTATCGGAGTTGGTGTTTCAAAGCCGCGGGCGCTGATTGCGTCGAGCAGGGCCGGGATCAGGCCCAGCTGGTCAAAAGATATCATGGATTCCTCGATTCGAATATTTTTGGATGATGTATACCATTGACCGCTGAATCCCTCCGAGTGTCAAGGGGCAGGGCTACCCGGCGTAGCGGACCCAGAAGAGGGCTGCCGTCCCGATGGCCAGACCTGCCCAGAGCAGACGGTGATGATCCAGCACGCGCCGTCCGTTGAACGAAGCAAAGGGAAACCAGGGCAGGAGGACTTCGAAGACCAGGAGGGCCTGGACGGGCGCTACCGCCAGGGCCAGGATGCTGGCCAGGGCACGGGGGCTCTGCGCAAGCCCCCAGGTCTCGCAGGCAAGCAGAAACCATGCCAGGGCAAGCACCGCAAAGGCCCCGGAGAAGGCCACTGCTGCCAGTCGCGGGAGTTTGCTCCGGTAGTTCCAGCGGGTTTCCACGGGATAGTGTGATCCCGGGGTGGGAAAGAGGCCGCCAAAGAGAACGGTGATAATCAGGGAAAGAACGAGGCCGGTTTCCCAGATCCGGTAACGCAAGGAGAGCCCCAGGGCACGGGCGGTGAGCTTCATCGCTCCTGAACGCACTCCGAAGACCAGGCTCAGCGCAAGGGGCAGTTGCCACAGAAGGTGAAGATGCAACTCCCCGGCCGCACCCACCCGCAGACGATGGAGTGCGACAAGGGCCGCCACGAATATCACGTTTGCCACCCATGGCAGGGCTCCGCCGCCCGGTACGGTGCGCTCCTGCTCCCGGGGCGGCTCTGCAGCGCTCCGGGACCAGAGAAAATGGCCAGTATCAATTGTGTGAAAGGTGGGAGGGCCGATTCTGAGGAGGCTGAGGCCGTATCGGCGGAGCTGCTGCCAGGGGCTCAGCGGAGCGAACCCCAGGTCGGCGAAGCGGTTGCTCGAGGGAGTGTTAAACCCCTCCACCGTGGTAAAGAGTTCGTGGCACCCCAGTTCCTGGAGCCTGGCGACACCTTCCCTGACCAGGGCGGCTGCAACCCCCTGTCCCTGAGCTTCGGGGTCGGTGAAGAGCCATTTTATCACCCCCCCGAGCTGATTGCGTTTATATCGGAAGGTCTCGAGGACCACTGCCCCGGCAAGTTCTCCCGAGATCTCGCAGAGGAAGGTGTGGCGGGTCAGCGTGACAAGGCTTCCCTGAAGGGGCCCGAAAGCGCGGCGAGCCAGGCGTTTTACCGCAGGTTTTTCGCCGGGTTCCATGGGGCGGATAGGGGCACGATCGCTCATGGGCATCCTCTTTATTTTGCACGGGTTTTTACCGCCCCAGGCTTTGCTGCACCGGGGAGTGGTGCCCTGTACGGTGCTGCCTTGTGGCGCGGGTGCCAGAAGGGTTACCCCGGACCCGATTCGAACGGGTGACCTACGGCTTAGGAGGCCGTTGCTCTATCCTGCTGAGCTACCGGGGCGTTCCGATCTTTCCCCGAGAGTCTACGAATCAACGACGGGGCTGTCAATTAGTTGAAATGAACACCCATGGTTGGACAGGCCCGTACAAGGCGCCAGGCCGGCAGTCTTGCCCCGGGGGGCGGGATAAAATCTTTTTTTGGGAGAAACCTCGAAATACCTGGCTCCCGGTGTTACACTGTACTATGAAATACGCAGGAGGAAGACTATGAAACGAAAAGGAATTGCTGCTCTGTTCGCGGGGGCTCTTGTGCTGGCAGCGATGCCGGTTTCGGCAGATACCATTGATGATCTTAATGTCTTCAAGGGGGCTTTTGAGGACTTCTCCAAGGAGTTTGCCAATTCGCTGCCCATGAATAGCACCATCGGGCTCAACTGGTCCGATGCCTATATCGGCCAGATCTTGCCCCTGCCCAGCGTGGGCGTGGGTATTACCACGGGGTTCACCACAATTCCCCTGAAGGTTCTGGAGGATATGGTGGACGATCTGGGCCTCGATTCCGGCTCGGCCCTGGGGGATATCCCCAGCATGGGCATCCCCCTGCCGGGCTACGCCTTCGATGCCCGGATCGGGGGAATCCTCTTTCCCTTCGACGTGGGGATCAAGTTTGGCACCATCCCCGATACCAAGATTGGCGATGTCGAGGTGGGGTACACCAACGTGGGGGTGGATCTGCGCTACGCCGTCCTCTCCGGGGGCTGGGTGATGCCCAAGGTTTCCGTGGGGGTGGGGTACAACTACCTCTCGGGGTCCGTGAAGGCGCCTATGGGGCTGGGCGATGTTGATATCGGCAATGTCGATTACGATGGTGCTCCTCCTGACGAAACTGCAACGGTAACGCTCAAGGACCCCGACATCGATTTTGACTGGGAGGCCCACGTCTTTGATGTGAAGGTCCAGGTGAGCAAGCAGTTCTTTGTGATCGAGCCCCACCTGGGGATGGGCGCCTCCTACGGCCGGGCCTCGACCAACGCCGGGTTTGATGGCGATATTGAGGTTGACGGTGCCAACCTTGATGACCTGAAATCAATCTCGGGCGTGGATATCAAGAAAGACAACATCGGTGTCTCCAAGGACGTGACCCCCTTCAGCACCCGTATTTTTGGCGGTGCCTCGCTGAACCTGCCCTTCATGCGCTTTGACGTGAGCGCCATGTATAACCTCACCTCCGGTGCCGTGGGCGGAACCCTGGGAGCACGTATCCAGCTCTGAGGCCGCCGTTCTCTGGCCCATTCACGCGCCCCCGGGGAAGATTCTCCGGGGGCGTCTTTCGTCTGGTGCTTGCGCAGGGCCTGCTCCTCGGGCAAGAATGGCCCATGCTGCGCCTTCTTATCACGGGGGGAACCTTCGACAAACACTACGATGCGGTCCGGGGGGAACTCACCTTTCGGGATACCCACCTCCCCCAGATTCTGGAGACGGTGCGCTGCACCGTGCCGCTCGAGCTGGAAATATGCCGCCTGGTGGACAGCCTCTATATGGGAGACGAGGACCGCCAGGCCGTGGCCGAGGCCTGCCGGGCCGCCCCGGAGCGGTCCATCGTGATCACCCACGGAACAGATTCCATGACCCTCACGGCGGAGCGGCTTCTCCAGGAGGGGCTGGACAAGACGATTGTTCTCACGGGAGCCATGGTGCCCTTCACGGTGAGCGGCTCCGATGCGCTCTTTAACCTGGGAGGTGCCATTGTGGCGGCCCGGACCTGCCCCCCGGGGGTCTACATTGTGATGCACGGCCAGGTTTTTCCCGCTGGCAGGGTTCAGAAAAACCGGGGCCAGGGCTGCTTCGAGGAGACTCTATGACCGGCGGGACTCGCTGGACCCTGCCCTTCCGGGATCAGGCCTCGCTGGCTCCGTGCCGGGAGGGCCACGGCCCGGAGGCATCTCTCCCGGGGGCAGTTCCCCCGGAGGCAGTTCCCCCGGAGACAGTTCCTCTGGAGCCAGCTCCCCTGGAGATGGAGGGGGTTCGCTTTGCCTATTCCCGGAAACGGCCGCTCTTCCAGGATCTTGATTTTACCCTTCCTGCGGGAGGGGTGGTGGGGCTTCTGGGACGAAACGGTGCGGGCAAGACCACCCTGCTCAAGTTGGGGATGGGCCTTCTCTTTCCCCGGGAGGGCCGGGTCTCCCTCTTTGGATCACCCGCAGGGCGACGGCGCCCCGCTATTCTCTCGCGTCTGGTCTTTATCCCGGAGCAGATCGCGCCTCCGCCGGTGACGCTGGTTCAATACTTTCATCTCCAGTCAGGCTATTATCCGGCCTTCGATCCGGCCCGGGCCGAGACCTGGGCCGAGCAGTTCGAGATCCCCCTGGATCAGGCTCTGCCGTCTCTCTCCTATGGCCAGCAAAAGAAAGCGCTTCTGGTGACCGCCCTGGCCTGCGGCCCGGATCTGGTTATCCTGGATGAGCCCACCAACGGACTGGATATCCCCTCCAAGCGGGTTTTCCGCCAGCTGATCTCCCAGGCTACCCAGGAGGGGTGCTCCGTGGTGGTCTCGACCCATCAGGTGCAGGATGTGGCCAAGCTGCTCGATCATGTGATCATTCTGGAGGGGGGGAAGGTTCTCTTCCAGGCCTCCCGCAGGACCCTCCTTGAGGAACTGGAGCTGCGGCGCTTCTCCTCCGAGGAGGAGGCTCGCCAGGCAGGGGCTCTGGCCTGGGAGGTCCGGTTTGGCGTTCCCGTGGCGGTGGTCCCCAGGGACCGGACAACCCCGGCTGGGGAGGAGCTTGATCTGGAACTGCTCTTCCATGCAGCCATGACCAACCCCGAGGCCCTGGCCGCCGTCTGCCCGGGAGGTGATCGGTGAGATTCCTTCATGTCCTGCGCCATGAGGTGGTGCTCCAGTTCCGGTCTCTTCTGCTGACGGCCGGGGGGATCGCCGGGGCGGTGACGGCCTTGCAATTGCTCCGCTGGGCCCGGGGGCCTCAACTTTTCAATATCTGGGGGTCCTTTGGCGCGGTGATGATCCTGGCAGGGGTTCTGATCACCCTGGGAGCTTTCGGGGATATGCGTGACCCCCGTCGCCGGGAAGAGATTCTCCTGCGACCGGCTGCGGCCTGGGAGAAGGTGGGGGCCAAGGTGCTGGTTTCCACGGTGATCTTTGCCGCCTTTCTGACCGTGGCCTATGCCGTGGCCTCGCTCCTGGCCTTGGGCGGCTACCTTCTTCTGGGAGGGCAGGGGAACCCCCTGGTCTTTCTGGACCGGGGCCGGTGGATTCAGCGGGCCGCCGAGAGCTTTTGGGGATATCTGCCGGTGCAGGCGATCTTCACCTTCGGAGCGGTCTATTTTCGACGAAACCCTCTGGGAAGGACCCTCCTGGCGGGTGTGGCCTGGCTTGTGAGTTACGTCCTCCTGGGGGCCATCATGGTGCAGATTGTCTTCCTGCCCTATCTGTCGGGTCGCTACGGCACTGTGGCGGCGCCCCGGATCGAGGGGATCGCTCTGGACGGCTTCGAGGGGTCTCTTTTGAGTGGCAACGTCTGGGCACGGGTTGCTCCCGAGGCGCTTTTTCTGGAAGAGCCCCTCTACGGGTTATTCAATATTGCGGTGGTGTTGATATGCTGGGGGCTGGCGGTGTTGCGGTTTCGGGAAACCCAGGGGTGATGCAATGAAGATATTCCGTTTCAAGCGGGGCCGGGCGGCAGGGGCCCCGTCCTGGACCAACCGGGCTCTGGTGGTGCTTTACCTGACGGGTCTTCTGATCATGCTGGTGACGATGGTGGTAATCCGCTTCAGGCTGGATCGGCTGGTGGAGATCACGGTGTAGCAGGAGCGTCCCGGGGTCTCCTGGGGCCTCCAGGGCCCGGAAACCCCGGACAGGGGTTCTAGTCGTTTACGCGTTCGACGTACTCACCGGATTCGGTGTTCACGCGGATTTTATCGCCTGTTTTAATGAAGATGGGCACCTGCACGGTCAGCCCTGTTTCTACCACAACTGTTTTGGTGGCTCCGGTAACGGTATCGCCCTTGACCGCGTCGGGAGCGTCGGTCACGGTGTAGACAAGCTTCATGGGAATGATCACGTCGATAGGGTTTTCGCCCCACATGATGATGCGGTACTGATCCCCTTCTCTCAGGTATTTGCCGGTCTCTGCAAGAACATCGGCGGGGATCTCGAACTGTTCGTAGCTCTCGGCGTCCATGAAATGGTAGGATTCGCCGTCCACATACATATACTGGCCGTCCCGGTCGTAGACGTCGGCAACTTCCACGTTGTCGCTGGTCTTGATCGTCTCTCGCAGGACCGATCCTGTTTTTGCGTTCTTGAGTTTGCACCGGGTGAAAGCTGCGCCCTTGCCGGGGTTCACAAACTCCCGATCCGCTACAAGATACGGGTCCCCTTTGAAGAGAATATACATTCCCTTCTCGATTGCTCCGCCTTTAATCATGGCTTTGATTCCTCTCTTTGGGTGATTGATTGGACCCGCCTCCAGGCGGGCCTGCTCCCAGTTTACTCAAAAAGGGTGAAAGATATCACCCTTTTCAGGGAATCTTCTTTCAGGAGGTGCATCACCAGACGGTCTACCCCCAGGGCAACTCCCGAGGAGCGGGGAAGCTCGGCCGGAGGTTGCAGAAAGGAGGGGTCCCAGGGTTCTTCCGTCTGCCCGGGGTCGAGTCCGGGAGGGCTTTTCTCCCGCGACTGCTCTTCCAGAAACTGCCGTATTACGGCGGGGCTGGTCTCCTCGCCAAAGCAGTTGGCGATTTCAATCCCCCCCAGGTAGAGTTCCCACCGGTCTGCCCAGGGGGTTCCGGGGATGTTCCGGGCCAGGGTTGGAACTGCTGCGGGATAGCCCGTGAGAAAGACGGGGCGGTCCCTGGGTAGCCCGGGTTCCACGTGGCTCAGAAAGATGCGCTGAAAGAGGTCCTCCCAGGTCTCGCCGGGTTCTATCTGCAGGCAAAGGCCTCGCTGAAGTGCTTCCCGGGCAAGACGTTCCCGGTTTTCCCGCTCTTCTCCTGCCAGGGTTGCCGCCAGGCCGATGCCCGCCCAGCGGAGCCAGGCCTCTTCCATGGAGATCACCAGGGGCTGGTTGGTCTCGCCCAGCTCCCGCAGGAGGTCCTGTGTCAGGTGCAGCGAGTCGGTGCTGTCGGCATCTACGGTGTAGTATTCCAGCATGGTGAACTCCGGGCTGTGCCAGGGGCCGGGGGTCTCGGCGTTGCGGAAGCTGTGGGTGATCTCGTAGAGACTCCCCGATCCGGCCGCCAGAAGCTGTTTCAGGTGGTATTCCGGTGAGGGCAACAGAAAGAGCGGGTCTCCGGCCGGGGCCAGGGTCGTAGCAAAGAGCTTGATGTGTGCCTCGGGGATGGGAGTTCGTGTGAGCTGGGGGGTTTCCACCGCCAGGTATCCCCGGGTGTCAAAGAAGGAGCGAAGGCGGCGCAGAATCTCTGCCCGCGCCTGGAGAGCCGCGATCGATGCTGAAGGTCCGGTCATTCCGGGAAGATACACGAAAGGAGTGGAATCAAACAATGCGCTCCATTAAGGTATAGCTATGGGTGAAGAGATGAATGATTTTGAGGAAGACCTGGAGAACCTCGAGGACTACTGCGAGGAGCAGGACCGGGCCTATCTGGATCGCCTGGAAGAGGAGTTCTTCCAGCCTCCGTCCGATCAGGGGGCGCCCATGGAGGAGAAAAAGAGTCCCTTCGGTGAACTGGAAGATCTGGACGAGATCGGGGAAGGCTGAGAAACTGCAGGTCATGGATATGACGAACCTTCCGAACCGGCGTGGTACCGGTGCGTTCAAATGGGACCTGGCCAAATCCGGAGAGATTCCCCTCTGGGTCGCCGATATGGATTATCCCGTGGCTCCCGGGATTGTGGAGGCCCTGGAGGAGCGGGTTGCTCACCCTGTCTTTGGCTATACCCTGGTGCCGGACTCGTATTACCAGGCTTTCTGCCGGTGGCAGCTCGAGCGGAACCACTGGGAGATCTCGCCGGATCATCTGGTTGCTGCGCCGGGGGTGATGCCCTCGATTTCTCTTCTGATCGAGGCCTGGACCGCTCCGGGCGAGGCGGTGGCAATGTTTTCGCCCGTCTATTTTCCTTTCTTCGAGGTGGTGGAGCAGCTCCAGCGACGGGTGGTGACAGTTCCTCTGGGCGTGGAGAGGACGCCCGAGGGGCCTCGTCAGGTGATTGACCCTGATCGTCTTGATCAGGCGCTGGATCAGGCCCGGGTCCTCCTGGTGTGCTCTCCCCATAACCCCGGTGGAAGGGTCTGGTCCCGGCAGGAGCTGGAGACCATAGCCGAGGCGGCCCGGCGGCGGGGTGTCCGGGTTATCTCCGACGAGATTCACGGCGATCTGATCTTTCCCGGGGAGCGGTTCGTTCCGTGGCACGCTCTGAGTGGTGCAGACCCCCGGGATGTGGCGCTCCAGGCCCCGAGCAAGACCTTTAACATTGCGGGCCTTCCCACGGCGATGGCGATAATTCCTGATGCGAAAGAACGACAACTCTTTCTGGATGCCCTGCATCGGCGCAAGCAGGATCTGTCCAATATTCTGGCGATCACCGCTGCCGAGGCGGGGTATTCCCGGGGAGCCTCCTGGCTGGAGGGGGTGTGTCGGGCGGTTTGGGAAAACCGCCAGCTCCTGCGGCAGGATCTTGCCCGGGAGCCAGGGGTGGAGGTCTACGCTGCCGAAGGAACTTTTGTGCCCTGGGTAGATTGCTCTGTCCGGTGGCAGAATCGGCCTGATGCCAGTGAACAGTTTTGTCTGATGGCCCGTCGCGAGGGAGTCTGGGTCTCCCAGGGCAGGCAGTTCGGGCCCGAGGGTGAGGGACACCTGCGGGTCAACGTGGCCACCTCGCCGGGGATACTCCGGGAGGGTCTCTCGCGGTTGCGGCGAACGCTGGAACTCTTCGACGGACAAGGCCTTCGCGGTGGCCGGGCCGAGGGGAAATGAGCCAGGTCCGGGCGGCTCTTCTGACGGCCCTGCCCCAGGAGCTGGCGCCCCTTGTGGCGTCCTGGGGGGTGAGTCGCCCCAGGACGGGGGTGGTCTACCGGGGTGAGGGAGCTGAGGGTGAGGCTTTGGCGGCCTTTTGCTCTGGCCCCGGAACGATCGCCGCAGCTCTGGGGGCCGCCCGGTTTCTGAGTCAGGTCAAGCCCCGGGCTCTGGTCATGGGGGGGATCGCTGCGGCGGGCGGCGATGGTGCGCGCCCGGGGGACCTGGTTCTGGCCGACCGTTTGGGGTTCTATGGGGTTGATGTAACGGCCCTGGGAGTTGCTCCGGGAGCGCTTCGCAAGGGAGAGTCTCCGGAACGGGATGCTCCGCTGAGTCCCGATCTGGTCGTGGGGGCTGATCTCCATCGACATCTCCATCGCCGTCTCCGGGGCCAGCTGCGGAGGGGGGTGATCCTCACGGGAGATTGCTTTCTTGACTCGCGTCTTCTGGCTGAGCTGCCTCCGGTCTGGCAGGAACGGATAGCCCGGGCTCAGGCGCTGGATATGGAGAGCGCTGCCTGGGCGGTTGCTGCCGATCAGGCCGGGGTGCCCTGGCTGGCGGCTCGATACATCTCGGACGATCCCTTTCGGGACGAACGGCTCTCCTTTGCTGAATCGTGCCGCAGGGCTGGTGAAAATCTTGATCTGATTCTGCAATTATTACTTCCCTGCAGGGCCTGACCCTGTTACCATAGATTCCCGAATATCCGGGTCCGTCGGACCACCACGAGGAGCAGGCCCATGATTCCGCGAAAGTTTGAGTTGTTGCCCGAGCATCTCTATCCGTCCCAGGAATGGGCCATTGTGGAGACCGCCTTTTCCCAGCCCTGGATGGGTAACGCCGAGACGATCTTTGCGCTCTCCAATGGCTTTATTGGCGTTCGGGGGCTTCCCGAGGAGGGGCGTCCCACCATCGAATCAGCCTCGTTCTGCAACGGGTTTCACGAAACCTGGCCCATTGTTCACGCCGAGGAGGCCTACGGGTTTGCCCGCACCGGACAGACCATGGTGAACGTTCCCGATGCCACGCTCCTCAAGCTGTATGTGGATGACGAGCCGTTCTTCCTTCCCACGGCCCGCATGGTGGAGTACCACCGGGAACTCGATTTCCGTACCGGCGTGCTTTCCCGTACCATTCATTGGGCCGCTCCGTCAGGCAAGCAGGTCTATATCACCTCACGGCGACTGGTTTCTCTGGAGTACCGCCATCTGGCGGCGATCTCCTACGAGGTCACCGTCGATACCGATGCTCCCGTGGTGATCTCCTCACAACTTCTGAACCGTCAGGACAGCTTTGCTTCAGACGAACGGGGGAACGGCGGGCCTCTCTCGGATCCCCGGCGGTCCAAGGGGTTTACCCAGCGGGTTCTGAACGCCCGGCACCACCTGGAGCGGGATTTGCGGGTCTGCACGGGCTATCGCACCACTAATTCCGGCATGGTTCTCGGGGCGGGCATGGACCACATTATGGAGACCGACAATCCCTGGCAGATGCAGCGATCCTGGAGCGAGGATCTGGGGAAGGTGGTCTTTACTGTGGACGCCAGACCAAATGTGCCGATAAACATTACCAAGTTTTTCACCTACCACACCTCCCGAACCGTTCCTGCCGTTGAGGTGGTGGACCGGGCCTGCCGTACTTTGGACAGGGCGATGCGTGACGGCTACCAGCATCTGGAAGAGCGGCAGCGATCTTTTCTGGGGGAGTTCTGGAGCCATGCCGATGTCCAGGTGGATGCCGAGCCCCAGGTTCAGCAGGCTATTCGCTGGAATATCTTTCAGCTCTGCCAGGCCTCGGCCCGGGCCGAGACCACGGGGATTCCCGCCAAGGGGCTCACCGGTCAGGCCTACGAGGGGCATTACTTCTGGGATACCGAGATTTATGTTACCCCTTTTCTGACCTATACGGACCCCCGGGTTTCGCGAAACCTGCTGCGCTTTCGCCATTCCATGCTGGGCCACGCCCGGGATCGGGCCCGGGAGCTTTCGGAATCGGGAGCCCTTTTCCCCTGGCGGACGATTAACGGCGAAGAGGCTTCTTCCTACTACGCTGCCGGAACGGCGCAGTACCATATAAACGCCGATATTGCCTACGCCATAAAGAATTACCTCGACGCCCGGGGCGATTTTGACCTGGTGGCCGAGGTGGGCGCCGAGATTCTGGTGGAAACGGCCCGGCTCTGGTGTGATCTGGGCTTCTTCAGCCCCGAAACGGGGGACTTTCACATTCACGGGGTAACCGGTCCTGACGAGTACACCACCGTGGTGAACGATAATACCTTTACCAACCTTATGGCCCGACGGAACCTGCGGTTTGCTGCTGCCATGGTGCGGCGTCTGCGGGAAGAGCGGCCCGAGGCTTACGCTCACCTGGTGCACGAGACAGGGCTCATTGAAACTGAGTGGGCCGAGTGGGATCTTGCCGCCGACGCCATGTATATTCCCTTTGATATGGAACGGGGAATTCTGCCCCAGGACGACAATTTCCTGGAAAAGGAGCGCTGGGATTTTGCCGGCACGCCCATAGACCGATATCCTCTTCTGTTGCACTTCCATCCCCTGGTGATCTACCGCCATCAGGTGATCAAGCAGGCCGACGTGGTCCTGGCCATGGTTCTCCTGGGCGATGAGTTTACCCTGGAAGACAAGCGACGCAACTTCGACTACTACGATCCCCTCACCACAGGAGATTCCTCCCTCTCGGCCTGCGTGCAGTCTATTCTTGCTGCCGAGATCGGTTACGAAGAGAAGGCCCTGGAATATTTTCAGTACGCCCTTTTCATGGATCTGGCCAACGTGGCGGGCAATGTGGTGGACGGTGCCCACATCGCGTCCACCGGTGGAGTCTGGATGGCGATTACCTACGGGTTCGGGGGAATGCGGAATTACAATGGTGCCCTGAGCTTTGATCCCCGTTTGCCCTCAACCTGGGGCAGCCTCTCCTTTCGCATCCGGTATCACGAAAGCCGGATCGAGGTAACCCTTGAACGGGAGTGCTACCGGTTCGAGCTGATCGAGGGGGATCCCGCAGATATTACCGTTTGCGGAACTCCCCTGAAGCTGCTTCCCGGAAAGCCCCTGGAGGTGGCGGCCCCGGAAGCAAAACCGGAGTGAGAGGATGAGTGAGGCGGTTGCCCAAGTGACCGAAATGATGCAATTCTATCAGGCATGACCAAAAGCATCTTTCTGAACACCCTGGTGATCGCTGTGACGGTTGCTTTTGCGGCAGCGGTAGCCCTGCCTGCCCAGGAACCGGATTCGGCCCTAGGCGATCCCCGGGACGTGGATGTTCTTGCCGGCATGATCAATGACCCTCCATCGGGGTTCCTTCTCCTCGATGTCCGGACGCAGGATGAATACGAGAACGGCCATATTCCTGCGGCGCTCCACCGGGATCTGCAGGTTCTGGAAGAGGAGATGGCCCAGGGGGACCGGACGCAGCTGGTGGTTCTCTATTGCCGGTCGGGCCGGCGCAGCGCCGAGGCGGCTCGGGTTCTCCGTTCCCTGGGGTATCAGCGGGTCTACGATTTTGGCGCCCTCCACCGCTGGACCGGTGCGCTTTCCAGTTAGCCCGGCGCCGAAGCACCTGTGGTAACAGCCATCAAGATATAGCACGACACAACCAGAAAAGCAGAAATCAGAGGAAATCATGTCCAGTAATACAACCTATGGGGTGCTCCAAAGCTGGGAGCTCCCCGATTTTCGTGGTACAGGTACCCTGTACCGCCACCTCAAGAGCGGAGCCCAGGTGTTCCATCTGGCCAACGACGATCCGGAAAATATGTTTGCCTTCTCCTTCGCAACTCTTCCCGAGGATTCCACCGGTGTGGCCCATATTCTGGAGCATACCGTGCTCTGCGGATCCCGGGAGTTTCCCCTGAAGGATCCCTTCCTCCAGCTTTTGAAGGGGTCGGTTAATACCTTTCTGAACGCCATGACCTACCCCGACAAGACTGTCTACCCCGCAGCGAGCCCCGTGCGGCAGGACCTGTTCAACATGATGAAGGTCTACGGCGATGCCGTGTTTCACCCCCTTCTGAAACCGGAGTTTTTTCGTCAGGAGGGGCACCGTTTGCAGTTTACCCCCCAGGGCGATCTGGAGATTACGGGCATTGTCTACAACGAGATGAAGGGTAATTATTCCAGCCCGGATTCGATCGCTGCCGAGAAATGCTACCAGTCGCTCTTTCCCGATACGCTCTATCGTCACGATTCCGGAGGCGATCCGGCGGTAATTCCCGAGCTCACCTTCGAGGAGTTCGAAGAATTTCACCGCCGGTATTATCACCCTTCGAATGCCCGGATTATCCTCTACGGCGATATTCCTGCCGAGGAGTACCTTGAGTTTCTGGATCGGGAGTTCCTTGGTGCCTTTCAGGAGAGCACCACCTTTCTGGTTCAGGACGAGCAGCCCCGGTGGGAGGCTCCCCGGGTTTTCGAGACCACCTATCCCGTGGAGCCTCAGGAGGATCTCTCGCGGCGCAGCTCCGTTACCCTGAACTGGCTGCTTTTCCCTGTCACCGAGACACGGCGGCTCCTTGCTGCCTCAATCCTGACGGAGATTCTTCTGGGGAATAGCGGGGCACCTCTCACCAAGGCTTTGATCGACAGTGGTCTGGGGCAGGATGTCTCTCCCGTGTTTGGCCTGGAAACGGATCTGCGCGAAGCAGTTTTTTCCGTGGGGCTCCGTGGTACCGATACCGACCAGGCTCAGGCTATCGAGGAGCTCACCCTTTCGACCCTCCGTGATCTTGCCCGGAAGGGCTTCGAGCCGGAGCTGGTGGAAGGAGCTCTTCGACGGGTTGAGTTTCACCACCGGGAGCAGAAAAGCGGTCCCAGCGGAATGCGGGTGATGAACAGGGTTTTGCGCTCCTGGATGTACGGGGGGAGCCCCGCAGCGGGTCTGCGTTTCAGCGAGGATCTGGAGGCCCTGCGGGATCGCCTGAGCCGGGACCCGCGCTTTTTTGAGGCGATGATAGAGGAACTCCTTCTGGACAACACCCACCGTTCTACCGTGATCGTTCGTCCCGATCCTGATCAGACCCGGCGGGAAGAGGAGGCGCTCCGAGAGGAGCTGGCCCGGCGTCGGGATTCCCTGATCGAGGCTGAAGAGGAGCAGATCCGTCGGGAAACGGCCGATCTGGAGAGGCTTCAGACCGAGCCCGACGATCCTCGCGCGGTAGAGACGGTTCCCTTTCTCTCCCTGGAGGATGTTCCCCGGGAGATTCGCCGTACTCCCTTTCTGCTGGAGCCGCTGGGATCCGGGGCGTCGTTGTATCGGCATAACGAGGCTACCCGGGGAATCCTCTACCTGGATCTGGCTTTTGATTTCGGGCGGCTCTCCCCCCGGGAAGAGGCGCTCCTGAATCTTCTGGGCGGGGCCTTCACCGAGACAGGTCTGCCGGGCCTCTCCTTTGATCAGTTCAACCGCCAGGTGAACCTCAAGACGGGAGGCATCTCGGTCTACGTTTCCAATCAGACTCACCTGAAGGACCTTTCCCGGGTGCGCCGCCTGTTCATGGTTCGGCTCAAGGTTCTCGATCGGGCCTGGCAGGAGGGCGCGGAACTCCTGAAGCGCCTCCTGGGGGAGATCGATTTTTCCGATTCTGCCCGGCTGGTTCAAATTCTGGAGGAGATGCTTCAGGAGATGCTGGGCGGCGTGGTTCCTGCCGGGAACTATTTCGCGGGGTTGAGGGCTCTGCGGGGGCTCAACGGTCTGCTGGCGGCGGAAGAAGAGATCAACGGTATCTCCCAACTCCTGCACCTGCGCCGGATGGTTCAGGAGGACCCCGATGCTCTGGGCCGGGAGTTGCTGGCCCTTGCCCTGCGCCTGATGGACCCTGCCCGGGTGAACGTGAATATCACCGGTTCGAAGCCCCTGGCCGATGAGCTTTCCCGGTGGCTCCCCTCTTTGCTGGAGACCCTTCGAAGCCGACGGGAGGCCTTCTCCCGTGAAGGGGGCCTGGAAGAAGAGGTCTTCCTCGGCGAGGGGGATGTGCCCGGGGTGATTCTGCCTCCCGGGACCGCACCGGGCCGGGAGTATCTTTTGGCCTCGGCAGGAGTTTCCTATGTGGCAGCGGCCTTGCGGGGTGTTTCCTTCGGGGAGCCCCTGGCGGCGGCCCAGGACGTGGTTGCCCATCTTCTTCGAACAGGCCTGCTCTGGGAGAAGATCCGTATGCAGGGCGGTGCCTACGGGGCTTTCGCCCAGAGCCGCACCGCCGAAGGGGTTTTCAGCTTTGCCAGTTACCGGGATCCTCACTGTGCCAGGACGATCCGGGCCTACCAGGAGTCGCTCCGGGAGCTGGCTCGGGAAGAGGTATCTCCAGGAGTTCTCGATCTGGCCAAGGTGAGTATGCTCGGCCGGGAGCTGCGACCTCTGACGCCACGGGAAGCGGGTTTTATGAACTTTCGGCGACGCCTGCTGGGGGTCGACGACGAGCTGCGGCAGATGACACGCGATCAGGTGCGGGCTGTTTCGCCCGGCGAGATCCGCCAGGTGGCCGAGTTGCTCGGGGAAAACTTCTCGGAGGCTTCTCTGGCGGTGCTGGGTGGCAAGGCTGCCCTGAAGGAGTTGCGCCGGGACGAGACCCTGCCAGGAAGGACGGGGGAGTTCGTTCTCACAGAGCTTGGTCTCTGAACCGGAAACAGAGTTACCCCAATCAGGTAGTACAAGGCGGAGCCCTGGTGTATCTTCTGGATAGTACCTTTCGATGGTATATTCGGGATAAGATAAGCAGAGAGAGAAGGAAACCATGACCAAGGCTCTTGCCGCCTTCGGAGCGGCCGTCGTATTCGTTGTTTCTCGCCACGTTCTTTCTTTCGGACTGGTCTCGACCCTGATCGTGACGGGCTTTTGTTACACCGGGATCTCCGCCTTGGGCGAGTCCTGGCCACGCCGGCTTCGGGATCGGTTTCCCTTTGGCTCTTCCCGGATCTCCGGGGCATCCCGGGGTGGTCGGTCGGACCATTCCGGAGAAGGATCGCCTGATTCCTCCCCCGAGGACCGAAAACTTCTGGAAGCGCTCTCCCTGGGGAGCCGGAAACTGGTGCAACTGCGCCGGGCCGTGGCTGTGGTCGAGGAGCAGCGGGTTCGTGCCAAGGCTCTGGCTGTGTGCGATGCAGCGGCACGGATTCTTAGCGAGATTCGCCAGGACCCGCAGAACCTCCAAAAGGCTCGCAAGTTTCTTGACTATTACCTGGACGCTACCATAACGGTGGTCGAGCGCTACGGAGGGCTGGCAAACCGGGGTGTGCGGAGTCCCGAGATGGATTCCGCCCTGCACCGTGCCGAAGCCAGCCTCGATACGATACGGATTGCCTACGAGAAACAGCTGCTTCAGCTTGTGGAAGACGATGTGATGGATCTGGACGTGGAGTTGCGGGTCCTGGAACAAACCATCCGGATGGAAGGGCTCGGCGAGCCCTGACACGGTCTGCCGTCTCTGGCCTGATTTTTGGTCCGGGAAGGTGTATTAGTATCAAGGGGATAAGGCTATGACAGAGGACACAGGAAAAACCCGACCCGAGACCGAACCGGCTTCGCCGGAGAAGGAACTGATCAGTATCGAGGATCTTGCTCCGGAGCTTCAGAATCGTGCCCGTGAGGTTGCCTCGACGGTCGATGTCCGGGATCGTCAGACCGTTGTTCAATTCGGGGTGGCTCCCCAGCGGCGTATCTCGGAGTTTGCTGAAAAGGTTCTCTCCGAGGTTCGGACCAAGGACGGAGGCGAGGCGGGGGCGATTCTCAGCGGTCTGGTCACCACAATTCGTGCGGCCGATGTGGGGAGTCTTGCCACTGAACCCTCCGGACTGGGGCGGCTCTTTGGGGGGGCAAAACGCCGGGTTAACGCCTTTCTTCAGCGCTACGAGACTCTGGCTACTCAAATTGACGGGATCGTGCGCGAGCTGGAGCAGGCCCGCATGGGGTTGCTCAGGGATATTGCGCTCCTGGATACGCTCTACACCAAGAACGGCGAGTATCTTCAGGAGCTGGATGTTCATATCGCGGCGGGCAAGCTGCTTCTTGAGGAGGTGCGCGACACGGTCCTTCCCGAATATCAGGAACGGGCTCGTACTTCGGGGGATCCCTCCCGGGCGCAGGAGCTCCAGGACATGAACCAGCTTGTTTCCCGGTTCGAGAAAAAACTCCACGATATGCAGCTCTCCCGCATGGTGGCAATTCAGACAGCTCCCCAGATCCGCCTCATCCAGGGGAACAACGAGACGCTGGTGGAGAAGATCCAGAGTTCGATCCTCACAACGATTCCCCTCTGGAAGAGCCAGGTGGTGATCGCCCTGGGGCTGGTGCGGCAGAAAAAGGCTCTGGAGTTGCAACGCCAGGTTACGGATACCACCAACGAGCTTCTGCAGAAGAATGCCCGAATGCTGCGGGAAGGCTCAACCGGTGTGGCCCGGGAGAGTGAGCGGTCCATTGTAGAGATCGAGACCCTTCAGTCGGTGAACGACGAGCTGATCGCCACGATTGAGGAGACGCTCCAGATTCAGCAGGAGGGACGGGAAAAGCGCGCCCAGGCCGAGGTGGCTCTGGCTGAAATGGAGAGCACCCTGTCCCGGAGGCTCCAGCGGATAACCGCCGAAAGCAACGAATCCTCCCGGGAGGACCGGTCGTTGTGACCGCTCCGGGGTGGGCCCTGATCACAGGAGCTACCTCTGGCCTGGGGAGAGCGCTGGCCCGACGGTGCGCCCTGGCCGGGTGGGACCTGGTGCTGGTGGCTCGCCGCGATGCGGTTTTGCAGGAACTGGAGCGGGAGATCACCCGGGAGCTGGTTGAGCGTTGTACCTCGCGGCGGATACGGCTGGTTTGCCTTGATCTTTCCGTGCCTTCGGCGGTGGATGTTCTGGAGCGAAGCCTGGCAGAGCAGGGGGTGGATCCCGAAGAGATCAACCTGTTGATCAATAACGCCGGTGTGGGCGATTACGGTCCCTTCCAGGAGCTTTCCCGGGAGCGAATCGAGCAGACCATCGCCCTGAATGTTTGCGTTGTCACCCAGGCAATTCACCGCTTTGCTCCCCGGATGAAACGGGGAAGCACCGTTTGTACTGTGGCCTCCGTGGCTTCCTTTACGCCGGGGCCGCTCATGGCTGTCTATTACGCAAGCAAGGCCTACGCCCTGAGCCTCTCGGAGTCCTTGCGGGAGGAATATCGGTCCCGGGGAATCCGCTTTGTGGCGGTCTGTCCCGGCCCCTTCCAGAGTGGCTTCCACGCCGCTGCAGGGATTGGTCCCGCAGGGCGGCTGCCCGGGGCCGACGCGGTGGCGGCCCGGGTGATGGGGGCGATCCGCCGGGGGAACGCCGTGGTGCCCGTGGGGGCAGGAGCCTGGGTCTGGTCGATGGCAGGGCCGCGGCTCCCCCGGTGGGCAGCACGCCGGATTATGCATCTTCTTCAGCGCCGACGTTCCTGAATCTACATCTTGAACCAACGTTCTTGAACGGTTGTCCTCATTGGTCTACAATACCCGAGGTGTTTGTAAACACTCTGGCCCGGGCATTCCCGCCAGGGTGAGCTTGCAAGCAGTTTGGATAATCACAATTCCAGTTCCCACGAAGGAGAGACGGTATGTCTAAAATGAAAGTACGGTCGGGAGTTCTTACCGGCAACGAGTTGCAGGAGGTTTTTGCCTACTGTAAGGAGACCAAGTGTGCCCTTCCTGCGGTGAACGTGATCGGTTCGTCCACGATCAACGCAGCTATGTACGCAGCAAAACAGGCAAATAGTCCTATTATTATTCAGTTTTCCAACGGCGGGGCTGTCTTTAACGCAGGAAAGTACCTGGACAACACCAACCAGCGTGCGGCCGTGGCGGGGGCTGTGGCAGGAGCGCATCACATTCGGATGCTTTCCAAGCTCTACGAGGTTCCCGTGATTCTTCATACCGACCACTGCGCACGGAAGCTTCTTCCCTGGGTAGACGGTATGCTCGAGGCGGGCGAAGAGTACTTCAAGTCCACAGGAGAGCCCCTCTACAGCTCCCACATGCTGGATCTCTCGGAAGAGGATCTGGAGGCAAATATCAAGACCTGCGCCGAGTACCTGGAGCGCATGGCAAAGATCAACATGACTCTGGAGATCGAACTGGGTGTTACCGGTGGCGAAGAGGATGGCGTGGACAACAGCCACATCGATTCTTCCCGTCTCTACACCCAGCCGGAAGAGGTGCTCCAGGCCTACGATGCCCTGAACCCTCTTGGCAAGTTCACCGTGGCTGCCGCTTTCGGAAACACCCACGGGGTGTACAAGCCCGGTAACGTGATGCTTCGTCCCGAGATTCTCAAGCATTCCCAGGCCATGATCCGTCAGGAGCGGGGCCGAAGCGAGGAGAAGCCCCTGGATCTGGTTTTTCACGGAGGGTCCGGCTCGGAGCAGGCCAAGATCACCGAGGCGATCGAGTACGGTGTGATCAAGATGAACATCGACACCGATACCCAGTGGGCCTTCACGCGGCCTGTCCGGGAGTACATGGATGCAAACCATGACTACCTGATGGCTCAGATCGGAAACCCCGAGGGCGAGGACAAGCCCAACAAGAAGTATATCGATCCCCGGGCCTGGATGGTGGCGGGCGAGAAGGGGTATGCCGAACGCCTGGTTCAGGCCTTCCGGGACCTGAACGCTTTTGATCAGTTTGATCTTGGTTGATCGGATCAGCCGGTGATATCCTTCGGTGCAGCGCGGGGAGAACACTCCCTGCGCTGGTATCCGCTTGATACTACGGCGATCATCTTTCCCCCGGCCCTCTCCTCCCGTTTTACCACGGTCTTCAGAATCTCGGCGCGTCTGGAAGAGCCTGTTGATCTTGCTTCACTGGAGCAGGCAACGGCTGCGCTCTATCGTCGCGCACCCTATTTCTGTGTTCGACTCCGGCAGGGGCTTTTCTGGTACTATCTGGAAGAGTGTCCTCCTGCGGGAGTGCTCCGGGACGACGGGTTTCCCTGCATGGATTTTCCCAAGCGGGGTGGGGCTCGGCCTCTTATTGTGGTGCGGGCCCGGGGATGCCGCATAGCGGTGGAGGTCTCCCACGTCCTCACCGACGGAAGGGGCGCGCTGCTCTTCTTGAGGACTCTTCTGGAGATGTACAGCGCTGTCCTCCGGGGTGAACCCTTCGATGGTGCTTCTCAATTGGACAGTGAACGTTCCGGCGAAGACCGGCATCCCCCCGGGGTTGGCGATATCCTGCGGCCGGGCGAACCCGAGTCCTGGGAGACCCGCTACGCCAGCAGGCTTTTCTATCGGCCGGGGCAGCCGCATCCGCCCTCCTATTCCTTGGCCTGGCATGTGCCTGGTCCTCTGCTTGCGCGGGGGCGTTATCGTGTCACCACCGGACGTTATCCCCTGGAGCGGGTCAAGGAGATCGCTCGTGGCATGGGCGTTTCTGTAACGGATCTCTTCCTGGCTCTTTTCATGTACGCCTTCCAGATATGTTACCACCGGGAGCACCAGCCCCGGCGGCATCGACGGCCCCTTCGCATTCTGGTTCCCGTGGATATGCGTCCTGGCACGGGGTTGCGGACGATGCGGAACTTTTTTGTCTACGCCATGGTGGAACTTGATCAGCGGCTGGGGGTCTACCAGGTGGATGAAATCGCCCGGAACGTGCACCATCAGCTTCGGGCGCAGCTGGATCCCCGGAGTCTGCGAAAGCAGGTGGCGCGCAACGTGGCCGCCCGGAAAAACTGGTTCAACCGGTCAATTCCGGTCTTCCTGAAGGATCTGATCCTGCGGGGAGTCTATCGCTTCCAGGGCGAGGCGGTTAATACGGCGAGTTTTTCCAATCTGGGTGAGGTTTCGCTCTCCCGGGAGACCGCCGGGAAGGTTCTCGATTTCGACTTTCTGCCGCCCCCCTCGGCTGTGACGGGGCCGAACATGACGCTTGTTTCCTTTCGGGGAATCGTCTCGGTGAGTTTTGGAAGTCTCCGACGCGATCCTGTGGTGGAGCGGAGTTTCTTCCAGACCCTGGCATCCCTGGGAATCCAGGGGGATCTCATAACGAATTGACCCTGCGCGGCAGGAGAAAAGCGGAGGTACATAAAGATGTTCTGCACACACTGTGGTGTCAGGCTGGAGCCCCACCGGGAGCGGTGCCCTCTGTGCGGCATGGAAGAGTTGCAGGAGGAGGTGCCTGGCCTCACGGAGTATCCCGAGAATCCGCAGGTGGGCGAGATCCCTTCGGGACGGAAGATCGTTTTTCGCTTCATTACACTCCTTCTTGTCGCCGCCGGGGCGGTGGTCCTGGTGGTTGATGGCCTGTTTAATGGAGGAGTTTCCTGGTCGCCTCTGGTGATCTACAGCTTGGGCACCGCCTGGGTTTTTCTTGCTCTGCCTTTTACGGAAGTTCCCCCCTGGGGGGCCTATCTTCTGGATGTCATAGCCGTGGCAGCCTTGCTCTACGGTATCGCCCACGCCACGGGGGGGACCTGGAGTTGGTACCTCGATGTGGCCCTGCCGATTCTTCTGGTGTGCGCTCTGGTGATCGCGGTCACGGTGGTGGCGGTACAGCGGGTTCGGGGAGGGGTGCGTCTTGCCGTTTCCCTGGCCATGGCGGGGGTGGTCTGCGTGGGAGTCGATCTGGTTATCAGGAATTACCGGGGGCAGCCTCTGCACCCGGGGTGGTCCGGGCTGGTCCTGCTCACGGCTCTCCCGGCAGCGCTGTTCTTTCTGATTTTTCACGCCACGGTATTGCGGTATATTGACCTGCGGCGGCGCCTGCACCTCTAAATCCGCAGGGAGAAGAGCGTTCCTTCAGGGGGGATATATGGCGCCAGAGCCTTCAGGACGGGGATATCCCCGCCCTCTTCGGGAGGGCAGATCAGGAAGAAGGCGCCGCCCCCTCCGGCTCCGCTGAGTTTTCCCCCCAGGGCTCCTGCCCGGCACCCTTCCCGAAGCAGATGGTCAAGCTCGGGGGTGGAGAGATCCAGGCGCCAGAGGGCTTCCTGGGCTTCCGAGGCAGCCCGGCCCCACTCATCCGGGGGGGGCGGGGGATCATCGGTGATGATCGTGCGTGCAATTGCTCCCAGATTTTGCAGAAGACCTTCTGTCTCCTCCGGGCGGGTTTTGCGCCGTTCTGCCACAGCGGCTACCAGTTGGGCTGTCTTTTTTTGTCGGGGGATCGAGCCCACCACCAGATTCAGCGGCGGGAGCGTCAGAGGGATCGCCCGGGGCAGTTCTGCTCGGGAGGAGAAGAAAAAGGCCCGGGGGCTTTCCAGGGTGCTCAAGCCCGTATCGATTCCGCTGGGGGTGCCGTGAAAGAACCGCTCCAGGTCGTGGGCTATCTGCCAGACCTCTTGAGGTGACGCAGGATGGGCCTCCGAATCCGGCCAGGCCCAGCTGATACCCAGGCGTGCCAGGGCTGTGCAGAGGGCCGCGCTGGAGCCGAAGCCGCTTCCCAGGGGAAGGCGGGTCTGGAGCTCCAGCGTGCCGGGAGGCAACCCTCCTGTGGCTGCCAGGGGCGCCAGAGAACGAGACAAGACCGCTTGCAGATGGGGAAAAAACCCCTCGACCCCTCGGGGGGGAGGAATCTCCCGGGGGGCAGGGGGCGTTCCTGGTGCTCCCGAGGGCGATGCCAGGCCCGGAATTTCCCCGGTGTAGACGCGGAAGGCCCAGTCCGAACCGGGCCGATAGTTCAGGCGGACGCCCCGATCCAGAGGAAGCCCCAGGGCCGGGAATCCGTAGACGGCGGCGTGTTCCCCAAAGAGCAGAAGTTTTCCCGGTGCTTCCAGGGATATGTCTCTCACGGGTGCTCCTCCCTGATCAGCCCCAGGGGCTCCACCGTCAGGCTGGTGCTTTCCCCGGGGTAGTCTTCCGGGGCGCCCTCCCGGGACGATCCGGTAGCGAAGATGATGATCTGTTCGTCGCCGGCCCCGCTGGTTTTCGCCTGCCAGTGAGAGCCGGGAGAGGGGATAGGTGCGGCGGCGGGCACCCCTATCTGCTCTCCCAGGTGCCGGGAGATCTCCCTGGCCCGAGCCAGGGCAGAGAAGAGCTCTTCCGACGATGTTGCCTGTCTTAGGGCCTCCACGACAGCGTTGTTTCGTTTTAGAAACCGTTTCAGAGCATGATTATCTATCCCGGAACCGGGGGGAAAGGCCTTGTTGAAGGCTTCCACGGCGGCTGAGCTCTTCACGGGTGTTCCCGAAGTTGAAGAGAAAAGCGAGAGTCCTGTCGCGGCCCATTGGGTGTGCAGCTCCAGGGGGGTCCACTCGGGAGGGTCTCCCCCCGTGAAGTGGATTGTTCCTCCCGTGATGGAACAGGCCAGATCGTAGCCGCTGCCACGGCCTCCCTGCAGGAGACGATGCGCCCTGTGAGCAATCCGGAAGAGAAGCGGCTTGTTTCGCAAAGGGTCCAGGCCGATCAGATGAAGCACGGCCACCGTGAGAAGGACTGTGGCGGCCGCGCTGGAGCCCAGGCCCTGTTTGAGCCCCCCCCGGGCAGAGAAAAACCGGCTTGTATCGATCGTGATGGTCCAGAGGGGGTCTTTCTTCCGGGGTGGCGTCCCGGGTTGCGGAGGCTGGTCCTCGGGCGGGTTCTGATCCGGGATATCCCGGGGAAGGATTTCCGTGAGAGCTGTCAGGACAGGCTGAACCACCGGCAGGGGATCGTCGGGCCAGTGGCTGGTGCCTGCCGACCCCTGAAGGGCCTGTACCCCCAGGCAGGGGCGCTCCCGGAAGAGATCCCGCCGGAAGGCGGCCCTCCCCCGGGAACTCAGATCACCCTGAAGAGAGACCCACGCCCGGGGAGAGACCGCCAGGGCGAGCCCTTCTCCGCCGGGGCGGGTAACGGCGTATTCCCCCGCCAGGAGCAGGGACGCAGGAACGCTGTAGGTCACGCGTGATCGCCCCCGCTCACGGTCCTGTCCGAAGCCGTGCCTACCGTCACACCAGGCCCCACTTCGCTGATTATGGCCGGTGATACCAGAAGGTCCCGGAACTCTTCGGCCACCTGGCGGGCGTGGGCAGCATCGGTGATGACTTTCACCTGAGGCCCGGCGTCCATGGTTTCCCACACGGGGAGACCCATTCGGCGCAGTTCTTCCAGTCCCCGAATGATCTCAAGCGATTGGGGAAGCCAGTACATGATGGGGGGGGCTGCTGCGAACATGGTGCTGAACATCCGCAGATAGCTCAGGCGGGCGGTCTGACCCAGCCTCTCCAGATCACGTTGGGCGATCGCTTCCCGGGTTTCTCCGGCCAGGGAAGGAGCATCAGCGACCCAGGCGTCGTAGAAGGGTGAGGTGTCTCTGGTTCGGTTCATGGCATCCCGCGAGGAGAGCGGTTTCTCGGCGGAGCTCACGGGGAGCACCACCACACGCAGATCGGGCCACCACGTCTCGGGATAGAGTTGTTCTGCCGCAGGGGCTCCCGCATCCCATCGGGTAAAGCCGCCGTAGACGCTCCGGCAGGCCGAGCCGGAGCCGATCCGTGCCAGGCGGGAGATCTCTTCGGGGGGGCGTTCTCCCAGGGTCGCCGTGAGGGCGCTTGCTGCCAGGGCAGCAAAGCCTGCGGCAGAGCTGGCAAGACCGGCGGCGGTGGGGAAGTCGTTATCGGAGCGAACGGTAAAGAAAAGGCATTCCCCCGCTTGATCGGATCCTCCGTCCTGGTGGGGGCAATTGAGGGTGATCACCTCTCTCACGGCATCGAAGAAGGGCCGGAACCGTCGCGGGTCCTGGGAGACCCCGTTGAGAACCACCTGGTCCCGGCAGGGTTGATCCCCCTCACTTGCGCAGTCCACGGTGAGGGTTGTGCGGGCGGCGATTGCTCCCAGGGTTATGGCTACACTCGGGGTTGCCGCCGTGTTGATCGCTCCCGTCTGTTTCCCCCAGTATTTTGCCACAGCCAGGGATGGATGAGCCGTGGCGCTGATCGTTCTGGGAAAGGATTCGGGGCCTTGACCCGGGTCATGACTCATGGTGGTCTCCTGGATTCCGGCTGGCCCTGGCCTGGCCGCGGTCCGGCTGCAGGCCGGCCCGCAGGGTTTGAAGCAGCCTGTGGGCCGCCTCAAGGTTAAAAACTCCCTGGTTCCAGAGGTCTTCGGCGAGAAGGGGAATCTCTTCCTCCCGGGCGCCGCTTGCCCAGGCCAGACGGCGGGCGTGCTGGCGCATATGGCCCTTCTGGATTCCTTCGCTGACCAGAGCCATCAGGGCCGCCAGATTTTGGGCCAGCCCCAGCGAGGCTGCTATTCGTCCAAGCCGGCTGGCGGAACGTTCCAGCCTGGGGTCCATGAAGAGAATCTTGAGCGAGAGGCTGCTCACCGGGTGGAGGCCCGTGGCTCCTCCTACGATCCCCAGAGCCAGGGGGAGTTCCAGCTCCCCCTCCAGATGGTCTCCCACGATCTGGTACTCCGTAAGGGCCTGGTAGGTCCCGCTCCGGGATGCGTAGGCGTGGGCTGCGGCTTCCACCGCCCGGGTGTCGTTTCCTGTAGCCGTCGCCAGTGCGCTAATCCCGTTCATGATTCCCTTGTTATGCGTCACGGCCCGAAGGCGGTCGGCCCGGGCAAAGTGATTCGCCCGGACAATTCGTTGTCCCATGAGTGGGCCGTCAAAGGGTGGACGCGCCAGGTGTCGCAGGGGGATCGAAAAAGATGCCCGGGCCCGGCGGCGGGGCGCAGCATTGGTCAGAATCGACATGAGCACCGAGCCGCCGCTCAAGCGCTCCAGGGGAGCCCGCAACGCCTCGGCTGCGGTATTGATGATATTGGCGCCCATGGCATCGCAGGTATCCACGTGCAGATAGACCACCAGCATATCTTCCTCGGGAAGACGGGAGACCTCGATGCCCCGGTAGCCTCCTCCCCGCTGTGTCATGGGGGCGAGAATCCCCTGGAGGGCTTTGCGGAGCTCCCGCTCGGCTCCTGCGATGGCCTCTTCCGCCCCCGGCAGGGGTTGATCCAGGGCGATCTGGGCAGTCATGACCTGGCCGGTTCCCGTGGTGCAGAAGCCGCCGCCACGTCTGGCGACCAGTTGTCCCGCAAAGGAGGCAGCGGCGATCACCGACGGCTCTTCCACGGCCAGGGGAATGTTAACGACATGGTCGTCGATAAGAAATCCCGGAGCCACCCCCAGGGGCACGGGCATGACACCCAGGGCGGACTCCACCATAACATCGGCCAGATCCAGCATATCCCCGCCGGAGGCTTCCATTTCCTGGGGAGAAATTTCCAGCATGTGCCTCAAAAGATCCCGCTTGCGCCTCACCGGCAATTTTCGGAAGTTCCGGGGCAACCCGGGAGATTCCGCAGAGAAGGTTCGGGAAAAAAACTCGTCTTGTCTGTCTGCTCTATCAGCCATGGGATACCTGCTTTTCAATATCTATTCTGAGGGGTCGGGGCTGCTTTTTTCCAGCGAATCGGCTCCGATATCTCCTGAATCGGCCCGAAGGATCGCTGCATCCCGAAGAAGGGCCTCCCCCGGCAGCAACGGAACCCGGCGCAACTCCTCAACTCGGGTGCACCCCGTGAGCACCAGGGCGTTCCGGATTACCTGAGCCAGGGCCTCGCCGAAAGCCAGGCCCTGCGGAATTCCCCCCCGGGCCAACTCCCGGACAAAGGGCAACGCCATTCCCACGGCCTCCGCCCCCAGAGCAAGGCAGGTTACCACCTCCAGGCCTGTGCGGATACCTCCCGAGGCCAGAACACCCCGCCGGTGTCGCCCCAGGGCGGCCAGGGCCAGACCGGTGGGTATGCCCCAAGTATCGAACTCCCGGGCAACCCTCTGCTCCACCGGGTTCTCGCTTCGAAAGGACTCCACTCGAACCCAATTGGTTCCGCCTGCTCCGGCCAGATCAACATAGGTGGCTCCCGCCGCAAAGAGGTGTTCCACTTCCCGGGGCGGTATTCCGAAGCCTGTCTCCTTCACCATGACCGGCACGGGTGATCTCTCAATGAACCGGGCGATCGCATCCAGAACTCCCTGGAAGTTTCGGTCTCCCTCGGGCTGAAAGAGCTCCTGTCCCGGATTCAGGTGAATCGCAACGCCATCCACCTGGAGCGTCTCCAGAAGCCGGTACAGCGGGTCGTGGGAAGTACGGGGTAACTGAACCCCCCCGATATTGGCGAAAACCGGCACCGAGGGAGCAAACCGTTTGAGACGGAAATCATCGATCACCTGGGGTTTCCGCAGGAGAATCCGGATTGAGCCCATGCCTACGGGAATTCCCAGTTCCGCAGCCAGAGTGGCAAGATCCTTGTTGGTCCGGTAGCTCTGGCTGGACCCCCCCGTCATGGAGGAGATAAAGAAAGGCAGGCGACAGGGCATTCCCAGGAAAGATACCCCCGTATCCACCTTTGAGGCATCAACCTCGGGAAGGGCCCGGTGGACCAACCGGACCTCGTCCAGGCGGGTGCGGGAGGTCTCTACGGCAAACCGCTCCTGGTCCAGGCATATTTCCAGATGCTGTGCTTTGCGCTGAGCGAGGCCCCCCGCTTCGGGGACGCTCACATCAGGGTGATCCGCCTGGGGATTATCCGCTTCGAGGTGGTTCATGGGGTGCTACATTCATAGATCCGGTACTGGTCGTCCCTGATCTCCTTGAGGTAGTACCGGCCCGGGGGTATCGAAGAGGTGTCGCTGGTCTCCTTCGGGGGAACCTCTCCCACGAAGGTCTGGTAATCGGCAAAACTGGCGGGCCGGGCTTCACTCAGGACGTGTTCCATATCCCAGGAGGCCAGAACCTGTGGGGCATCGGGGGCCACCGTAAGGGAAACCACCGACATGGTGTTGCCCGATCCGTAGGATGCCAGGAGAATCTTTTTTCCCGCCAGGGCATCACCCTCTGCCTGGTAGCGTTCGGCAAGGGTGAACATGAGGGATATGAAGGCCGAGGCAGAGTAGGTATTCCCGATATGCCGGATCGCCTCGATTCCGGCCTGAAAATTGCGCTCCTGAAGGAAGGCCCTGGTTTCGGCCGGAGCTGTTTCCAGGTAGCGCTCCACCAGACGGGACATCCCCATGAGGGCCATCTTGTGGAAAGGGACGTGTACCACAAAGAGGTCTGTCTCTTTCAGGGTGCGCGCCGGATCGGTTCCTGCCCTGGCGCAGTGGTCCAGGAAGGCTATCTCCAGAGCCTCGTTGTAACAGTCCACGGAGTAGCGGCCTTTCACCCGGGCTGTAACAGACCCCAGAGGACGGAAAAAATCGTCCACATCGCTCGAGGAGAAGCCCGTGGATGCTAGGTTCATCTCCAGCAACCGGGGGTTTTCCTCGACCAGCATGGCCACCGCGCCTGCTCCCTGGGTAATCTCCGCCGTGGAAGGAGTCTCGTAGCGGGCGATATCGGTGCACATAACAAGCCCCCGATCACCCTGGCGGCCCGTTGTTTGCAGGAGCGAGGCCACGCTCATCAGCGCCAGGGTTCCCCCGGCGCAGGCGTGCTGTACCTGGAAAGTTGAGAGGGTCTGGGGCAGATCATGACCGTTTCGCTGGAGCGCGCCCTGGACGTAGGCGGAGATCGGTTTCGACATATCCACGGAGGTCTCGGTTCCTGTGGCCAGAAACCGAAGGGACCGGGCCCGGCCCTCGGCATCGCCGCCGCGGCGAAGGAGTTCATCCGAGGCCTGGGCTGCCAGGGTGACGGGGTCCTCCCAGGGAGCGGGGAAGCGCATCGCCAGTTGGTTGGTCGATTCGATGGCCAGCCGCAGGCGCCGCGCGAAGCGGGGATCTGCAGCGGCGCGAGTTTCAAGGAGGGTAGAGAGATCTATCTTCGGGGTTGGCACGAAGAGGGTCATATCGCTGATTCCAACCGGTTTTCCAGTCATTCAAAGTCCTTTCTTGGTCGGCTCCGGGCTCCAGGAACTCCCCGGGGCCTCATCAGATTCCCGGGGGGCGTCTGTATTCCTTCCAAATATACCGTTCCCGGTCTGTCGGTTCAACGGCCGAGAAGGGCCTCGACCAGAGCCTTCCCGTAGTGGGGCAGATCGGGCGGGCGGCGGCTGGAGACGAGATTGCCCTCTACCACCACCGGTTTGTCAACCCAGATCGCCCCGGCGTTGGTCATATCGTCGCGAATGCCGGGGGTGCTCGTGACGGTTCGTCCCTGAAGGATACCTGCCGAGGCCAGAACCCACCCGGCGTGGCAGATCTGGCCGATGATCTTCCCCGAGTCGTTCATGGTGCGAACCAGGTCCAGCACTGCAGGAAAGCGCCGGAGTTTGTCGGGAGCCCAGCCGCCGGGAACGAGGAGCATATCGTAGTGGTCGGCCGAGACCTCTTCAAAACTGTGGGTGCTCTCGGCGGGGACTCCGTATTTTCCGCGCCAGGTCTCACGGGCCCGCTCTCCCAGAACGTGCACGGTATGGCCTGCCTCCTGCAAGCGAAGGCTGGGGTACCAGAACTCCAGGTCTTCAAAATCGTGGTGAATCAGACTTGCTACTACCATGAAACACTCCTTCTGTCGTTAATCTGTCGTTAATCTGCTGATCTCTTATGGGCTGATCGTTTTTTCTCCCGGCCTCGTGCCGTCTCCATCGGTGTCCGGTACTCGCTCCGTGCCATACCAGGTCTTACCGTACCATGGAGTTTGCTTCTCTTGAGAAAAATATACAAAAAAAGGTGTCCTGCGGGGTCCTGCCACAGGGAATAATCCGGTAATAATCCGGTAATAACTTGCCCCGGCGGAATAAATTTGCAACCATGTCTGACTATGAACCTGTCCTGTGAAACATACGGCGCGAGGTCTGCGCCATGAGGTACGCCGCGCTGGTCTCGGGCGGGGTCGACAGCGCCGTGGCGCTCCACCAGGTTGCGCGCCAGGCCCCGGGATGCGTCCGGGCTTATTATCTGAAAATCTGGCTCGAAGAGGAACTCTCCTTTCTGGGGGCCTGTCCCTGGGAGGAGGATCTTCACCACGCCCGGGCAGTGTGCGCCTCGGCGGGGGTTCCGCTGGAGGTGGTTCCCCTCCAGGAGGAGTATTACCAGCGGGTGGTGAGTTACACCCTGGATGAACTCCGGGCGGGTCGCACCCCCTCGCCGGACATTTTCTGCAACCAGCGAATCAAGTTCGGAGCGTTTTTTGATGCCCTCCAGGAGGAGGCCGATCGTGTCGTCACGGGCCACTACGCCCGGGTATACCGGGATGAAGGTGGGGGGCTCGCCCGTCTGGCAATGGCACCGGATCCCGTGAAGGATCAGACCTATTTCCTCTCCCATCTCTCCCAGGAGCAGCTTGCCCGGGCGGAGTTTCCCCTGGGGGAGCTCACAAAGGCGCAGGTCCGCGAGCGGGCCGTGGGGCTGAATCTCTCCAACCAGGATCGCCCCGACAGCCAGGGGATCTGCTTTCTGGGGAAAATTCGCTACAGCGATTTTGTCCGCCACTACCTGGGTGAGCAGGAGGGCCTCATTGTGGAGCACGAGACGGGCCGCGAGCTGGGCCGTCACCGGGGAGCCTGGTTCTTCACCGTGGGTCAGCGTCAGGGGCTGGGCCTCGGCAACGGCCCCTGGTACGTAACGGACCGGAACATCGATACCAACCTGGTCAGGGTCTCCCACGCCGAACGGGTGGCTCATCAGGCGCGGGATACCTTCGAGGTCGGCTCCGTGAACGCCCTGGCCGACCCGCCCGGGGAATGGGCGGGATCATCATCGTTGCAGCTGAAACTTCGCCACGGGCCGGATCTCATTCCCTGTCGTCTTGAACCCTCGGCCCGGGGATTTCAAGTCACCATGGAGCGGGCCGACCGGGGCGTTGCTCCGGGCCAGTTTGCAGTCTTCTACCGATCCCTGGAGTGTCTCGGCTCGGGAATGATTCTGCCCCGGGAGGATTACCCGTGATCCCCGTAAGCGTGGCTCCCATGCTGGACTGGACCAATCGGCACTACCGCTACTTTGCCCGGCGGCTTACCCGGCGAACGCTTCTGTATACCGAGATGGTCACCTCGGCGGCGGTGGTCCACGGTAATCGGGAGGGGCTCCTGGCCTTCCATCCCGACGAGCACCCCCTGAGCCTTCAACTCGCCGGGGACGATCCCGATGAGCTGGCCCGGGCCGTGGAGCTGGCCGAGCCTTTCGGGTACGACGAGTATAACCTCAACGCGGGATGTCCCAGCGAACGGGTCCAGAAGGGGAACTTTGGGGCCTGCCTGATGGCAGACCCTCCTCTGGTTGCGCGCCTTCTCCAGGCAATGCGTTCGGCCACGGACAAACCGGTGACGGTGAAGCACCGGATCGGTCTGGAAGAGACCCCCCGCTACGAGGATATGCTCTCCTTTGTGGACACCCTGGCAGCCACGGGTGTTCGGCGCTTTACCGTTCACGCCAGAATCGCGGTCCTCCGGGGGCTCTCGCCGAAGCAGAACCGATCGGTGCCGCCCCTGCGGTATGATGATGTCTACCGGCTCAAGGAAGATCGCCCCCATCTGAAGATCGAGATAAACGGCCAGGTGCGGTCCCTCCAGGACGTTCAGGACCACCTGAAGCATCTGGACGCAGTCATGATAGGACGGGCCGCCTTTGCTGATCCGGCGCTGCTGGCGCGCCTGGATGGGGCGGTTTTTGGAGATTTCCGGCTACAGGCCGAGGGGCTGACCCGGGAGAAGGTGGTAGAGCAGATGATCCCCTATCTGGAGGATCTTTGTTCCCGGGGGGGCTCCCCCCGCTGGGTCTTCACGCCCATGCTGGGGCTCTTCGCCGGACGGCCCGGGGCCCGCAGCTGGAAACGGGGTCTGAGTGGCGCCTTGCCCGACCTCCCTCCGGAGCAGCTCCTCGGACACGCTCTGGCCTCAGTGCCCCGGGATGTTCAAAAAGAATCCCTTGCCTGATACAGATGGTCGTACTACACTAGCAACTGTGAAAATTCGATCGCAAATAAACATTATCGTTATTTCTCTCCTGGTAGCCTTTGCCCTGGTGGCAGGGGGGATTCTGGTGGCCTACCGGATCGTCAACCAGATTGACGATTTCAACTTGCAAACAAACATCGTTCTGCGCCATGTCTATCGGCTCACGGATATCAACAAGGAACTTCTGGTCTCGGAGCGCACGGTGGACCGCATGGTAGAGCAGTGGGACAGCCGGTTCCAGCAGTTTGATCAGGCCCTGGCGGAGCTGGGAGAACACTCGGCCCTGGCCTATGTGCCTCGTGCTCTGGCGGATTCCCTGGAACGAACCCAGTTTGTCTGGGCCGGTTCGCGGGAGCGCTTTGCCGGAGCCCGGAATCAGCTTCAGGAAATCCTCGACGACGAGACGATCCCCATGTTCCGCAAGCGGGGGCTTCTTTTGCTGAATCAGTACCTCATGGAGGATGGGTCGTACCCTTTCATCCAGTTTCAGCTGAGCCGCCTGATTTCGGAACTGCGTTCCTTTGACCTGGCCGCGCGGGATCTGGTGGAGGGCAACCTCCTGAACGTTGCCGGAGCGGTGGAACGCCAGGCCGACGCGATCCGGTTGATCATCCACCGGGCCATCGCGATCCTTGCCACGGTGGTTACCATCGTCTCGGTGGTGGCGGTCTATTATTTCACCCGGGGGATCACCCGCCGGGTCTACAGCCTGGAGACGGCCATGAGCCGGGTTGCTACCCGGGATGTGACCGTTCGCTCCACCCTCTCGGGAAACGACGAGCTTTCGCGTCTGGGGGGGAACCTCAACCAGACCCTGGAGGTGATCGAGCAATTTATCATCTCCGTCCGTGAGGCCGTGGATGCCACGGAGGAGCTCACCGACGGCCTTGCGGCGGGTTCATCCCAAAGCGCCTCGGCGCTTCACGAGATCAGTCAGAACATCGCCTCCCTGACGGCGCAGTTTCGCAACCTCGATACCGGTATCGACAACAGCACAACCGCTGTCAGCGATATAGACCAGCGGATTCAGTCCCTGCGAGAGAGCATCCAGCGCCAGGCCGAGAGCGTTCAGCGCAGCAGCACCGCCATAGACGTCATGAACGGTTCCATCCAGGATGTGACGCGCCTTTCCCAGGATCGCAAGGACGCCGCCGAGAAGCTGGTCCAGGTCATCCTCGAAGGCGGGGAGAAAATAAACAACACCAAGGATATCATCGGGTCTGTTACGGCCGAGATCGACGATATCCTGGAAATCATCGAGATCATCAACGCCGTGGCGGAGCAGACAAACCTCCTCTCCATGAACGCCGCGATTGAGAGTGCCCACGCCGGGGACGCAGGACGGGGCTTTGCCGTTGTGGCCGAAGAGATCCGGAAACTTGCGGAAAGCACCAGTGATAACGCGTACCAGATCGATTCCTTGCTGAAATCGATCACCGGCAAGATCAGAAATGCCCTTGAGGCCAGTCAGGTCGGTGCTGAAACCTTTGATGTTATCAGCAAGGATGTAAACCTCTTCCGTACCGCCCTGGAGGAGATCAGCTCCAACATGGTGCAGCTCAGTAGCGGAAGCGAGTCCATCGTGGAAACCACCCGGGAGATTGCCGGAATAACCGAAGCGGTGAATGACTCGGCCGGGACGATCGCCGATAACACCCGGGAGATCGCCGCTGTTATGGATCAGGCCGAGGCGATGTCCGGAACCATTGCCAACGGGCTGGAGGAGATAGATCATGGAGCGCGGGAGGTCCTGGGCTCGCTTACGGACATCTCCCGCCTGTCCGACGAGAGCCGGGGGCGCACCCAGGTGCTCTCGGAGCTGGTGGAGACGTTCAGGATAGGATCCCAGGATTCGTCCGAAGAAGAAGGAGAAGCCTCGTCCGGGGAGAACCTCAGCGCAGGCAGTACGGGCGGACGGGGCGGTACAGGCAAAAATGGAAAACGAGAGGAAGATCATGAAACGGGTGTTGCCCTCAAGCCCGAAGAAGCGCCTCTCCCTTCGTCCTGAGGAGGGGTGATGACTGATTTTATCGACGAGACCGGCCAGGAGCGGCATGACTTCTGGCGCACCCGGGAGGAAGAGCTGGGGTGCCCTGTTCGATCCTACGCACTGGGTCGATACCTTTCAGGAAGGGAGGTCTCGGGTCCCCTCTGGGGGTTGCTCTACCTCACGGAGGAAAGCTTCTTTTTCCACCACTTCCCCCAGCAGAACTGGATTTCTGCTCTCGGAGGAGGGGCCTCAGTCGGGGGCGGCGCGTCCTCGTCGGGAGAGGTGGTGCTCGAGGTTCCGCTTTCGGAGGATCTCCTGCTGGATCGGGGGGAAGAGCCGGGGCCCCTGGCGCGTCTTCTTGGTTCTCAGGGGAGCCCCTGTTGCCTCACGGATATCACAGGACAGGATCGGCCCTTTGTCTTCTCGGTAGAGCAAAAAGGCTCGTCCCTGCTGGATCATCTGGCTGAGGCTGTTCTCCCCGGGGTGCCTGGTTCGGAGCCTTCCGGCCCGGAGGCCTGAAGGCCTCTCCGAAGCCTGGCGAGGCTCCGGAGAGAGTTCGGGGAAGGGGGGCGCCCCCCTTCTATGAAAAGGTCGAAAACCGATGCACCGTCTGGTGCCGGTAGCGTTCTCCCGGCACCAGGGTGATCGGAGGAAACTCCGGCCGGTTGGGCGAATCCGGAAAGAACTGGCACTCAAAGCAGATAGCCTCCTGTCCCGAGAGGGTCTCGCCTGCCCTTCCTGTTTCTCCCGTCAGGTTGTTTCCTGAATAGACGTGCACCGCTGGATAGGTGGTGGCTATTTCCATGGCCCTGCCCGTTGCGGGAGCGCGCAGTACTGCCGCCTTCCGCAGAAGGGGCTCTCCCGGATTCCACCCCCGTATTGCCAGGGAGTGGTCGTAGCCCTTTATCCCCGCAGTCTGAAGCTCCTGGAAACCCTGCCGGACCGTCCGGGGATGGTTCAGGTCAAAGGCTGTTCCCTCCAGGGGCAGAAGTCGGCCCGTGGGGATATAGTTTTCATCTACCTCCATGATTGCCTCGGCCATCACCTGGACCTCGTGATCCATGATAGCGGGCTCCCCCGAGAGGTTCCAGTAACAGTGGTTGGTCATGTTCACCACCGTGGGCGCGTCGGTTTCCGCCTCGAAATCAAAGACAAGCTGATTGTCCTCTGTAAGGGTTATGGTGTGACAGACCTCCAGATTGCCCGGGTACCCTTCCTCGCCGGAGGGGCTGAGTCGGCGAAAGATGACCTTGCTCCAGGATTCGTCCTGAACCGTCCCGGTCTCGTAGAGATGCTTGTCGAACCCCCGGATACCCCCGTGGAGATGGATCTTCCCAAGATTGGAGGGCAGGTTGTGGCGGATCCCTTCCAGGGAGAATCCCCCCGAAGAGATGCGGTTGCACACCCGGCCCACCAGGGCCCCGTAGTAGGGGTGCCCCTCGAGATACTCCTCCAGGGTGTTGCGGGCCAGGGTTATCTCCCCGCTTCGGCCCAGGCGATCCGGGGCGGTTACACTGGTCACCAGGGCCCCCCAGGAGGAAAGGGAGACGCTCATGCCAGCGGCATTGCGAAGTGTAAAAAGAGAGACCGCCCTCCCGTCGGGAAGGCGGCCGAAATCACTCTCGGTGATTGATACATTCATCAGCAGAACCTCATACGGAGGGGCGGGCCACGTAGTCGTCGGCCTTCAGAAGCATCTTCACATACTGGGCCCGGCGGTAGGTCCATTGGTCAGGGGTCTTCTTGACGCTGAGCTTGCCCCGGAAATCATCAAGCGAGGAATAACCCTTGCGATCCATCCAGGTGGAGATCTCTCCCAGAATGCTCTCGATGGCGGTGATGCGGTTCTTGTAGAGGGTGCTTACAGCCTGGAAGACATCAGCCCCGGCAAGAAGAACTTCGATCGCGTCCTCGCCCGTATGGATACCGTTGGAGGCGCAGATTGACCCCTTCAGCTCGCCGTGGAGGAGCCCCGCAAAGCGCAGAGCCAGACGGTGATCGTTGGAGGAGCTCAGGTTGAAGGGGTATTTCCCTGTTTCTTTCTCGATATTGAAGCTGGGGTGAAAGAGCCTGTTGAAGAGAACGAACCCGTCCACGCCAGCCTTGTCCATGCGGTGGATCAGCTCCAGGGGGCTGGTATAGAAGGGACTCAGCTTGACCGAGACGGGGATCGATACCTTTTGCTTTACCTGGCGAAGGGTGTCCAGCTGCTCCTCTTCTATGGCTGCGGCGCTTCTGGATGAATCCAGGGGAATGGCGAAGAGGTTCAGTTCCAGAGCGTCCACGCCGGTCTCTGCCAGTTTGACCGCCCACTCTGACCAGGTCTCGGGGTTTACACAGTTCAGACTTCCGATAACGGGGATATCCACGGCTTCCTTGGCCTTCCGAACCCACATGAGGTGTTCGTCGGGGCCGCTGTGCTTGATATCGGGGAAGAGATCCTGTATTTCCGCATCCAGGTTGTCGCTGATCGTCAGCTCCTCCTCAAGGCGGGCCTTCTGGAGCTGAATCTGTTCCTCAAAGAGCGACTGGATAACGATTGCTGCTGCGCCGGCGTCGGCGATCCGTTTTATGGAATCCATGTGTGCGGTCATGCTGCAGGCACCAACGACAAGGGGGTTTTTCAGGGGCAACCCCATATACGTAGATTTCAGATTTGCCATACCGTTCTCCTTCAAATCATTGCATTATGTAGCGGGAAACCGCTTCACTAAGTGTAGTTCCCAGGGTTCACAAGGTCAACGAGAATCATTCCGAGGATTCTCTCTTTTTCTCGTACGATCCGGACTGGTAAGAAGGTGTTTTTACAGGGTATGGTTCCGCCATGGCGAATCACGCAACATCGAACAACAAAGACGGGAACGCACCGATCGCGTTTCATGGTGTTTCCTTCTCCTACGCCCCCGATCAGGAGATGGTCTTCACCGATCTCTCTCTGGCCATGCCCAGGGGACTAACCTTTCTGGTAGGTCCCAACGGAATCGGGAAGACCACCCTTATGCTTTTGGGAGCGGCCCGGCTGTTCCCCTGTCAGGGAGAGATAACTCTTCTGGGAACCTCAACGGAGGATTTTCTTGAGGCCGAAGCAGACCCCGATTGCGAGGAACGGCGAAACCAGCAGGTTTCCTTTATCTACCAGAACATGGAGTTCGAGACAGAGGGTTCCCTGGGCGAGCTCCTTGATGCCGTGTCGTCCAATAGCGCAGATCCTGCTTCGGCAGCCTTGCACCGTCAGGAGGTGCTCGATGCAACGGGGGTAGAACCTCTTCTGGGATCGCGCATGCAGGAGCTCAGCAAGGGAGAGATGCAGCGGGCGATCATCGCCATGGGGCTTCTCTACGGGTCTCCCGTGCTCATGATGGACGAACCGGTTTTTGCGGTGGAGCCCGAGAGGGCGGAGCGAATCTTTGCCTATCTCCGGGAATACTGCGCCGGGAAAGGGGTCACGATCTGTGCCAGCGTTCACGATGTGCACCTGGCTCGAAAGTTTGCCCAGGGGGTTGTTCTCTTTCACACCGATGGTGTTGTAGAGGCCGGTGACCCCCAGGAGCTTTTGAGCAGGGAACGTCTGGAGGTTGCCTTCAAAGCTCCCTGGGACACGCTCTACCAGCGCCAGACCCTCTACCGGGATATGCTGAACCAGGCCAGTCTGGGTGATGCCGATCCCGATGATCCCTCGGAGTAACCCTTTGAGGGATCTTCCGGCGGGCTGGCCCCGGGCCGGGCTGGCTCCCGGTGGGCTGGCCCCTGGCCGGGCTGGCCCCGGGCCGGGCGGTTATTGAACCAGTTTGAAATCGGAGTTGGTGTGGAACGCCACCTTGGGGTGTTTCTCCATATTCGAGTTCAGGACCCATTCTGATTCGGCAAGATAAACGGGCTTCTCGTCTTTGTCGTGGACGATATTCCTGTCCCGGAAGCGGAGGAACTCCTCCAGGGCCTGGGGATCTTCCGAGCTGATCCAGCGGGCCTGGCTGTAGGGGAGGGGCTCGAACCTGCAGGCTGCGCCGTACTCATGCTCCAGCCGGTAGGAGATGACCTCGTATTGCAGTTCTCCCACGGTTCCCACGATAAGCTTGTTCTTTCCCTGGGTGAACATCTGGGCCACCCCTTCTTCGGTGAGCTGGCTGATACCTTTATGGAACTGCTTTGATCGCATGGGATCGGCGTTCACCACTTCCTTGAAGATAGCCGGCGAGAAGCTGGGAATCCCCTGAAACTCCAGGAGCTCTCCCTCGGTGAGGGTATCCCCGATCTTGAGATCACCCCGGTCGTAGAGACCCACCACATCACCGGGAAAGGCCTGATCGACGACCTGTTTTTTCTCTGCCATGAAGCTGTAGGGGCTGGTAAACCGTACCTGTTTGCCCTGGCGAACATGGAGAAACGCTTTGGACCGCTCGAAGGTCCCGGAACAGATCCTGAGAAAGGCGATCCGGTCGCGGTGGCGAGGATCAAGATTTGCATGAATCTTGAAGACAAAGCCGCTGAAAGAGGGTTCATCGGGTTCCACCGTTCGAAGATTGGTCTCCCGATGCAAGGGAGGGGGGGCGATCTCCACAAAGGTTTCCAGAAGCTCCCGGACGCCAAAGTTGTTGAGGGCGCTACCGAAAAAGACCGGGGCAAGGGCTCCCGCCAGATAGTCCTCCCGGGAGAATGAATCGTAGACCCCTTCAATAAGCGCCACATCCTCGCGGAGCCGCCGGGCATTACTCCCTACCTGCTGATCCAGGACCGGATCGTCCAGGTCTTTCACCAGGAGACGTTCCTCTTCCACGACAGTTTTTCCCGGTCGGAACAGGTGGAGGTTTTTTTCGTGGAGGTTGTAGACCCCGCGAAAATCCTTGCCGGCGCTGATCGGCCAGGAAAGGGGCCTCAGGCTGATCTGCAGTTTCTCTTCCAGTTCGTCCAGGAGTTCAAAGGGGGGGCGGCCTTCCCGGTCCATCTTGTTGATGAAGATCATCACCGGCGTGTCCCGCATTCGGCAGACCTTCATCAGTTTTTCCGTCTGCTCCTCAACCCCCTTCACGCTGTCCACCACGAGGATCACGCTGTCCACAGCTGTGAGGGTCCGATAGGTGTCTTCGGAAAAGTCCTTGTGACCCGGTGTATCGAGAATGTTTATGAGTTTTCCCTGGTAGGGGAAACTCATCACCGCTGTTGCCACGGAGATTCCCCGTTGCTTCTCGATTTCCATGAAGTCTGAGGCAGCGGTCTGGGTGATCTTGTTGGATTTCACCGCTCCGGCAGTGCGGATGCCACCTCCGAAAAGCAGAAGCTTTTCCGTGAGGGTGGTCTTTCCTGCATCGGGGTGGCTGATGATCGCAAAGGTTCGTCGTCGTTGTATTTCGTCTGTTTGTTTCATGGGTGTGTTTTATGCTGTCTGCGTCGTGCCATATCTGTCATGTCGTGATTACAGAGTGCCTCTTGGAGCCCGTTGTGTGGGTGCGCGCGCTGTGATGAGTGCCCGGTGAGCGCTAAACCTTTAATATAAACTGGGCAGTATAGAAATATATCAAAAGACCCGTGATGTCAACGATAGTTGTCAGGGCGGGGCTGGCGATTACTGCCGGGTCTTTATTGAAGCGGGCCACAACCAGGGGAAGCATCGCTCCGATCAGGGTTGCCGATACCACCTGAAACCCCAGGGCAGCAGCTATTGCCACAGCAATCTGGATAAGCATGTATTCTTCGGGAATAGTTGATCCGGCTCCCATGAGCATGACCCGTCCAAACGCAAGGGCCGCCAGAAGTATCCCCAGGTAGACCCCGACGTGCACCTCCTTGAGGATTACCCGAAAAGCGTCCCTGGGGGTTATCTCGTTCAGTGCCAGAGCCCGAATCACCAGGGACGCAGACTGACTTCCGGTGTTTCCTCCCGTGTCGGCCAGCATGGGCATAAAGGCGGCAAAAATTGCAAACTGGAGCAGAAAGCCCTCGAAGTTCTGCACGATGAACCCCGACGCAAGGCCCAGCACTGCCAGTCCGGCAACCCAGACAGAGCGGTTTCGGAAGTGCCCCCAGGCGGAGGTTCTCATATAGACTCCTGCCTCATGGCGTCCGGCGATAGCCATGAGTTTTTCCATATCCTCGGTCTGTTCCTGCGTGATAACGTCGATCGCGTCGTCGTGAGTAATGATCCCCACCAGAGCTTCGCTCTGATCGATCACGGGAAGCGCCAGGAGGTCGTACTTCTGAATCTTGCGGGCGGCCTTCTCCTGATCTTCCTCCACCGATATGGAGATCATGTCCTGGTGCATGATTTCCGAGATCTTTCGGTGCCGGGGCGCCAGGATGATATCTTTCAGCGAGACAAACCCCATGAGCCGCCGCTGGTCGTCCACAACGTAGGCGTAGTAGATCGTTTCCCGGTCGGGGGCGATGGTACGCAGATACTCAATGGATTGTTCCGCCGTGAGATTCGGTGGAATCGAGGCGTAATCGGACGTCATGACGGAACCGGCAGTTCCTTCCTCGTAGGAGGTAAGGCGGCGTATATCCTCCCGTTCTGCCTGAGCCAGGGCAGGAAGGATTGCGTCGGTCCGCTCGTCGGGGAGGCGCTTGTAGAGATCGGCCCTGTCGTCGGGAGGGAGGTGGGTGAAGAGGCTGATCATCTCGTCCCGGGAAAGGAGATCCACCAGATCCAGCTGTGTCTCGGGGTGGAGATGGCTGAAGACCTCGGCGCGGGTTTCTGGTGAGGCATGGCGCAGGACGAACCGCAGGTCTTCGGACGGCAGATTCGAGACATGGTCAGCGATGATTACAGGCTGCGTCCCGACGCAGAACTGGCGCAGGGTTGTTTCGTCCCCTGTTGAAAGGAGCTCAGCGATGTCCAGGGTTTCCAACTCTTCTGCTGTCATGATTCACCTCCAGAAACGAAGAAATAGAACGGAGAAACAAAAATAAAGAAGCACACACAACGGGGCTGTTGAAGACCAGGAGGCGAGGGATGAATCAGCGCCGGGCTTTTTCCCTCTCGTATCCTCCTGCCGCTCGCAAAGGTCCAGGATCGCCTTCACTATCGCTCACGGGTTCTCCTCAGGGTACGAGATGGGTTTCTGCCGACGGCAGGATTGCAGAAAATAATAATACACACCTGCCCGGTCTGTCACGAGGGAAGGGAAGAAAAAATGCCCTGAAATATGGCTTGACAAGGGGGGCAGGGTGAGGGGCCCCGTGAACCAGGTGCGGCTCAGGGACCCCTATGGCGGGTGTGTTATCAAGTATAGACCTCTTTCCACAGGGGCGCCAGCAAAAAGCACCCTTCGGGGCTCTTCAGGTGATGGTTACCGCTGGGGACCTTGGACGGCTATGGCAGGAGGCGGATCTTTCACAACAATGACGATGTGGGGAAAGGTGAGCGCCTGGGTCACCACCTGGTCCGGATCGGGCCCTTTCTCGGCGATATGGATTGTCAATTCCCGGGAGGTGCGGGAGACTCGTTCCAGCTCAAGCTGGTACCCTCCGGTGGTGCGGGTTCCCGCGAAAAAGACGATTGCCGCCTCATTGGAGAAGTCCAGGGATCGGGATATCTTGCGGATCATTTCCGGCGACAGGTCGGCCTTGTCCAGGTCCTCCCGGGACCGGATGATGTGAATGGCAGCACGCCGTCCCCCGTCGTTACCGGCAGAGAGAACCCGCTCGGAAGCAGCGTTTTCCCGTTCCCCTCCTGCATGGGCAGGCCAGGGGAGGAAAAAGATCCCTGCCAGGAGAAGGATACCCGGAACCAGTGCCATCACCGGAGCGATTCTGCAGTTTCTGACGTCTTTCATGGAGATAAATATACCACATCGGCTGGCCACAGACCGGTTTCGTTTCTATAGTATCGCCGTGGTACCACTGTTTTTGCTCGATCAGGAAGAACTCCTCTCCCGGATTCCCCGGCTCCTGGCCTCGGAGGGAGGGGAGTTTTGCCTCTCCTCCCGCATGGACCCCGAAATGATCGCTGCCTGCTGCTCCCGGGGATATCTTCCCATGGCTGTCAGCTCGGGAGGGAAATCCCTGCTTCTGATAAAGTGCCACCATCGCCGAATGGTCCTGGACTTCGGGAATCTCCATGTCTCGCGGAGCACCCGGCGACGGGGGCGACGAGAGGATCTCTTCCTCTCGGTTGACCAGGATATTCCCGATATTTTCCGGGGGATTGCCCGGCAACATCGGGAGAACTGGCTGCTTCCGGCCTTCCAGGAAGCATTGCTGGCCCTTCACCGGGTTCCCCTGCGAGGCGTCTCGGTTCATGGGGTGGCGCTCCGTACCGGCGAGGGTCAGGTTGTGGCCGGCGAGGTAGGGTATCGCTGCGGCGCGGTGTATACAAGTCTCTCGGGGTTTCACAGTCGCGATGGAGCCGGCTCGGTCCAGATGGGTTCCCTGGCCCGGCTTCTCGAGCGCCAGGGTTTCTGTTTCTGGGATCTGGGGATGGAGGTGGATTACAAATATCGCCTGGGTGGGCATCCACTGGGCAGGCAGGAGTTTCTCCGGAGATACCGGGCGGCTGCCCGGCAGATGCCGGCGCCCCTCCCCCGGGCGACAGAGGCTGCCCGGCTCCTGCTGGAACGGGGTGCTCCCGATCTTTCCGGAGAGGACGGCCGGATCAGGTCCCGGGCGAAGGCTCAAGAGGGATCTGGTGTTCCCGGGGAAGATCGAGCCGGATAAGCTCCCCCCGGGAGAGGTTCTGCCGTGTCGTCAGGGTTAACTCTCCCAGAGAAGTTTCCACTTTGTACTCCCACCAGGAACCGTAGTAGCCTTCTTCGGTTACGCGGCCCGACAGGGGGCCCCGGCTGTCCAGGCGCAGGTGCTCGGGGCGAATCATGTGGGGGCGTTTATCCGTGGCCGATCCGGGAGCGTTGAACATGCCGGGGATAATATTGGCAGCCCCCAGAAAGCGGGCGGCGTACTCTGTGCGGGGCCGCTCGTAGAGTTCCAGGGGAGTTCCCTGATCCTCCAGGATCCCCTGGCGGAGCAGGAAAATCCGGTCCGAGAGGTAGAGTGCCTCGGTCCTGCTGTGGGTGACAAAAACTGTGGGAATGCGCAACTCCCGCTGCACCCTCAGGAGATGCCGCCGCAGAGAGGCCCGACGTTCCGGATCAATCGCCGAGAAGGGTTCGTCCAGGAGCAACGCTTCCGGCCCCGGAGCAAGGGCCCGGGCAACGGCCACGCGCTGCTGTTCTCCGCCGGAGAGGGTGTGCACGGGGCGCTTCCCGAACCCTCCGAGTCCCACCAGCTCCAGAAGTTCCTCCACGCGGTGGCGTTGCTCCGGGCGGGGCCGTCCTTGAACCCTGAGACCGTAGGCGATATTCTGGCTCACATCGAGGTGGGGGAACAGGGTATAGTCCTGAAAAACGTAGCCCAGGCCCCGCTCCTCCGGCGGGAGATTGGTTACGTCCCGACCGTTCAGGATGATCGAACCCCGGTGGGCTTTCTCGAACCCCGCCAGGATTCGCAAGGTGGTGGTCTTCCCGCTCCCGCTATGACCGAGCAGGGTAACCAGCTCCTCCCGGGTCACCGAGAGATCGAGGGCAAGGCGGAAATCGGGATACTCCCGGACGATGTCCGACAAATGAATCACAGCCACTCCTTGGATCGGGTTGTAGAGGTGGCGTCGATCACAAGAAAGGCCGCTGCCACGACGAGAATATACCAGACCCCCAGAGCGAGTGCTACATCGAAGCTCTGAAACCCGATCAGGCGGTACATTGCCACGGGAAAGGTGACAATCTCACCGCGGCCGATCGTGAGTACGGCCGTGAAATCGGCCAGGCTCAGGGCAAAGGCGAAGGTGTAGGCGTTGACCAGCCCCCGCCGCAACAGGGGAAGTTCCACCGTGGTGATCCTGGTCCACCGGGAGGCTCCCAGGCTTCGGGCCGTTTCCAGATACCTCAGGGGGATCGCCTCCAGGGCCGAGCGAACCGTTGCAAAAACCAGGGGAAAGGCCATCACCGCCTGGGTGATCACAATGAGCGGTCCCGAAGGAATCACCCCGCGCCAGAGAAGGCGCATGCCCAGGCTGAAGGTGACGCTCGATACTGCCAGAGGCATCTTCGTCATGGTGTCCACCCAGGGGGTTCGGAGACCGCGCAGACTGCGGGCCGCTGCCAGGGAAAGCAGAACCGTAATCAGTGCCGAGAGCGCAGCGATACCCAGGCTGGTGGCCACCACCTCGGGAAAGGTGGCCCGAATAATCTCATAGACTTCCCGCTCGCCGATTTTCCCTGTTCGGAGCGCCCGGAAGGCCGCAAGTGACCAGGCGGAGGAGATTCCTCCGGGGCGGAGAGACCGCACGAGAATTGCCGCCAGGGGACCAAAGAGAAAGAGCCCCAGGGTTCCCCAATAGAGAGAGCAGACCAGCCGCCGGGTCCGGGAGGCGTCCTTCCACAAAGCGATGGTTCGTACCTGTCCTTCCCGGGGAGGGCGGACATGACGGTCGGCCAGAAGTTGAAGCAGGAGAACCACGGCAGCACACAGAAGAAGCTGCAGGAAAGCCAGGACACCGGCAGCTCCCAGGTTCAGGTTGGTGAACATCTCCTGGAAGATCCTCACTTCCAGCGTCGCGTAGCGGACTCCTCCAAAGACCAGGACCACGCCGAAACTCACAAAGCAGTAGAGAAAGACCACAGCCCAGGCCGAGAACAGCGAGGGGGCCAGGAGTGGTGCGTAGAGGCGGCAGCTTCTTCCGGGGGAGGATTCTCCCAGACTGAGCGAGACCTCCCTCAGCCGGTCGTCCAGGCGGCGCCATCCACCAGCTACTGTCCTGAGGGCCACGGCGTAGTTGAACATCACATGGGCGATGATGATCCCCGCCGCGCTGTAGACCAGGGTGATATCTGTCCCGAGGATTCGATTCGCCACCCCCTGGCGTCCGTAGAAGCTGATCACTGCCAGGATTACCACCAGGCTGGGAAGAACAAAAGGAAGAAGCGTGAGGCTTTCGGCGATCCTTCGGCCGGGAAAGCGCAGGTTTGCCAGAAAATAGGCCCCGGGAAGGGCCAAGCCCAGGGACAGCGTTGCCGAGAGCGCCGCCTGGACGAAGCCAAACCGGACGCTTCGCCAGGTTGAAGGCCGGGAGAGTACTCGCAGGGCCTCCCCGGTCCAGGAGGAGAAGCCCTGGTCGAGAACTCCCGCCCCCAGGACCGCCACCACGGGCGGAACCAGGAGGGCCAGGAAGATCAGAAGGGCTAGCGCAGGACGTCTTCCCATGTCTCAAGCCAGCGGTCGAAATGGGCCTCGATGAGGTGGTTCTCCAGGGAGAGGGGCCGTTCCACGGGATCTCCGGCGGTAAAGGCCTCGGGAAGCTCCGCCTCGGGGTGCACGGGATACATGATCTGCGAGAGGGGGATCAGCTCCTGGAAAGGCCGGGACAGGAGAAACTCCAGGAGTCGTTCGGCGTTCAGCCGGTTTCGGGCTCCCCGGACGATCCCTGCCGCCTCTATCTGCATATACGCGCCCCCCTCGAGGAGGACGCTCTCGTAGCGGTGGGTCTCCTCGAAGTGGCGGTGGTAGGCGGGACTTGTCTCGTAGCTTACCACCAGGGGCGCTTCCCCCTGGGTATAGAGGCCGTACCCATCGGACCAGCCTCCCGTGACGGTAAGGATATTGGGGCGCAGGGCCTCCCAGAAATCGCGGTAGTCCCCCGGGAAGGAGCTGTTCTGCCCGGCTATGCCCGCTTCATTGTCGCCAAACTCCGCCACCGTCAGGAGCAGAAAGTTGCGACCCGGCGAGCTTGTGGCGGGATTGAGCATGATGATTTGCCGGGCAAAGCGTGAGTCCAGCAGATCGTTCCAGCTCTCGGGGGGAGCCAGGGGAGATGCACTATCGTAGTTCAGGCTGATATACCCGAAATCGTAGGGAATAAGGTAGTGTTCCGGGTCTATCAGCAGATCCCGGGGGATCTTCTCCAGGTTTTCCGGTCTGTAGGGTTCCAGGAGGCGGTCCCGGTGCAACCGGGGCAGAAAGGTGGCGTCGAGGCCTATTACTGCGTCTGCCCGGGGTGCCTCCCGTTCCAGGAAAAGCTGGGTATAGACCGCTCCGGTGTCACCCAGCCGCTGCAGATCAACCTGGACTCCGTATTCTTCCTCGAAATAGCTCGTGATAGCCCTCCGCAGGGTTCCCGGGAGGGAATCATAGCTATAGATCACCAGGGAATCCGTTTCCTGACGCCGTTCTTCTATGGGTTCCAGGGGCTGCTCCTGCCGCCCTCGGGCGAGAGCTGTTCCGGGGAACGTGAATCCTGCAATCGCCAGAGCTGTCAGAACCAGGGCGAGTCGTTTCATGGTCATGGGGTCCTTCCTTTGTCGTGCCGTGCCGGAGGCAGACCCGGAGAAACCCTGGCAGGGTGTGCAGGGCTGGAGAGGCGCAGCTCAGGGTAATGGATCGATTGTTTTACTCTGGACATGTTCCCTCCGCCAGCATTACCTGGATCAGGTTCTCTGGGTGTGATCTCAGCCGCTGCCCGTCTCAACGAGACCGGTGCAACAGCACCCCTCCGAAATTACGTGCTAAATATAGGTCCCCCCCATGATTCCGTCAACAACCTGAGGGCAGGGAGACCTTCGGGAAAGAGGCTGTCGCCAGTAAACGGAAAATATGCTACAGTTCCCGGCGGAATCTTTCTATGCAACGCTACCCACGCCTTTTGACGCTTCTCTTCGGGCTTCTCTTCTCCATTGCCCTTTATTTTTCCGTTAGCACCATCGTTTCCCTTTCGGGGACGGTTTCCCGGGCGGGGAGCTCCGCCGCACCGCAGGAGTATCACCTGGCGCTCTTTATTCCTGATTCCCCTTCCCGGTTTTTCGAAGAGGTTCTCAACGGGGCCTCTCGCGCAGCCCGCTCCCTGGGGGCTGCTCTCTCGGTCCACCGGGGAGGAACCGAGAGCAGATCCTACCGGCTGGCGCAATATTCCGGTATCGACGGGGCGATCATCTATCCCGGTTCCAACCTGGATGAGATGAGGGCCTCCCTGGATCGGCTGAAACGGGCGGAAATCCCTCTGGTCCTTATTGAGCACGGTGTGACCGATGATCTTCCCTGGCCTCTGGTAGGAACCAACACGTTTGACGTGGGGCGAAAGATCGGGGAGCTGGCGCAGGATCTGACCGATGAGCCCTTGCGGATGGCCCTGGTGTACAGCGAGAAATCCCCGGGAATCGAATCGGAAAAAGACCTGGTAGAGCTTGGAATCAATACGTCTCTGGCCGATCACCTGATCTTGCCAATAATCAGAAAGCGCACCGGTCTGAACCCCCTGGACGCGGAGCATCTGGTCTATAATCTGCTCCACAAGGGGCCGGAGGTGGACCTGCTGGTCTTCACCGATACCAACGATACCCTGGCGGCGGTGCAGGTGGTGATCGATCTGAACCTGGTCGGGAGTGTCCAGATCATTGGAATGGGTATGAACAAGGCGATCTCGGATTATCTTGACCGGGGTATTCTGGCAGGGGTGATCGTGGTGAACCCCTACCGGATTGGCTTTGACGCCGTCCGGGTGCTTCTGAGCCACCTCAGGGAGGGCTATTCTGCCGGATATGTTGATACCGGTGTCGAGATGATCAGGGGAACCCCATGAGTTTGATCAGGAATTCCCTCCGAACGCATCTGGTGGTATCTGTTTTTGCGGGGCTGGCCTTTATCATCCTTTCCATGACCTACGTTCTGGGTGTTACCCTGCGGCTTCAGCATATTGTCAACGACCAGTTTCAGCGGGAGATCTCCTTCCAGGAACTTCAACAGCAGGTTGTGGGTTCCCGTCAGCCCCTGCTGGATTACCTTTCGAGCCGCTCTTCCCAGGCTCTTGCGGCGCTTCTGGTGGAGGAACAACGGTTGCGGGAGATGCTCCCTGAGGACCTGCCCCTGACCGATGATCCTCTGGATATAGAGTTGCGGGAACTCTTCTCTCATCTCGAAACGTATATCGCCCTGATCCAGGAGATCATCTTCCTGAAACGGGGACGGGTGATTGAGCAGTACACCGAGTTGTACGAGACCATGGAGGAGCTGAATGAACACATTTCCGATCAGATCGACAAGATCAGTCTCTTCGGCTTGCGACGGGAACTTGCCAACTACGAGGTGGTGATCGCCACATCGCGAAGACTCCTCTTCTGGAACCTCCTGGTGATCACCTTCGCCTTTCTGGGTTCCCTCTTCTGGATACTCTCGGTGATTCAGCGGGTGACCGAGCCCATGGACCGCCTGGCCTTCATGGCTGGTGAGATATCCTCGGGAAACTTCGAGGGTGAGGATATCTCTGTCCCTGCAGTCCGGGAAGTTGCCGTTGTGGTGAAGGCCTTCAACACCATGAAGCACGATATACGCCGGTATATCGCCGAGATCAACAAGCAGAAGCAGATCGAGCAGGGCTATTTGGCAGAAAAGCTTCGGAACATGAAGATGGAAGAACTTCTGAAACGGATGGAACTCTATACCATGCAGGCCCAGATGAACCCCCACTTTCTCTTCAACACCCTGAATACCGGTGTTCAGTTGGCCATCACGGAAAATGCCGAGCGCACCGCCGATTATATGGAACATCTGGCCCGGTTTTTCCGGAACAACGTGCGTGATCGCAACCTGATTATTCCCCTCCGCCAAGAGGTGGCGGGTCTTGATTCCTACTTGTACATACTGCGAATCCGTTTTGGAGCGGTCATATCCTTTCAGGTGGATATCCCCGATCATCTTGCCGATTGCAGCCGCGTGCCGGCCTTGATTTTGCAACCCCTGGTGGAGAACTCGGTGATCCATGCCTTTAAGGGAATTTCCCGGCAGGGCCTTGTGGCGATCCGCGCCCGCGAGGATGGAGATATTCTGGAGATCTCCGTGGAGGACAACGGGGTGGGTATTCCTCCCGGTGTGGCAGAGGAGCTGCTTCAGCGGAAACCCCAGGATCGAGACCGCCGTTCCCGGGTCATGGGGCTGGAGAATGTCATTCAGCGGCTTTATTTCTTTTACCCAAACCGGCAGGATGTGATCTCTCTGGAAAGCGTCCCCGAAGAGGGCACGGCGATCCGCATCCGGATTGACCCCCGGGAGGAACCATGTATTCCGTCCTAGTGGTAGACGACGAGGCTCCGGTCCTTGAGAGTTACTCCTATATGATTTCCCAGCGCAACGAGGAGTTCTTGCTCTGCGGAGCCGTCCAGTCGGGGGCGGAGGCCCTGGCGCTGGCACAAAAGACTCCCCCCGATATTGTCGTCATGGACATCGCCATGCCGGGCATAGACGGCCTCGATACGATTCGTGAGATGCAGCGCCTCCTGCCCGAGAGCGTCTACATTCTTTCCACAGCCTACGAGCGGTTTGACCTGGCCCAACGGGCGATCCCTCTTCACGTCTTTGCCTACCTTGTGAAGCCCGTCTCGAAGAAAACCTTTCTGCAAACCCTCGAAGACGCCCGGGCTCATCTGGAGGTTCGCAGCCACTCGCTGGAACAACGCCTCGAGGCGGTTCAGATCAGCGCCGAAGCTCTGGCCCGGGAAGAGCAGAATTTCCTCCTCTTGCTGACCTGGAAATCGATCGATCGGACTCAATGGGAAAAATACAAGCAGCTCTTCCGGTTCCAGTCGGACTCGGGCTACGTCCTGGCAGTCCGCTTTGGAAACCGCATCGGGGGAGGAGGAGAACGTCAGCGGCCTGGGAGGAACGAGTTGCTTCGGGTGGCTGGGAAGTTCGAACGCCGTTGCCGGTGTCTGTGGACGGAGTACACGGGACTGTTTCTCCTCTTTGTTCCGGAATGCGCAGGACAGGGGTCATCCGAGGGGTATCTCCGGAAGATCCTCCAGGAGGAACTTCCCCCGGAGACGGGGTTTCAGGTTGGTCGGGGGAGTGTTCAACCCTTTGATCGGCTCTTTATCTCCTGCGACGAGGCCAGGCGAGGGTGTCTGCAGGACGAGGGCGGAATCAATGATTCTTTCGTGGTTCAGGATCAGGAGCTTCGGAAGTTGCGGAGGATGGCCGCTCGGGCCCATTCGCTGGATGATATTTATCATCAGGCCTGCCGATGCTGGGATCAGGAATTTTCCCTCTTCCCCTTCCCCCTGGCAAAGGCCCGCCTGGTGGGATTCTTCACCCTTCTGCTGGATGATCTGGAGCGTCGTGTCGGAAATCAGGAGGCCGCCAGACAGGCAGGAGATCCGGCAGAGCAAATTCTTTCAATCGAGACCCGTCAGGAGTGGGATGCCTGGGCGGCCCGAACCCTGGGGCTGATCATCACCCTGGGGAGGGATGCCTCCTTGCAGAACCTCCCCCAGCCGCTGCAGCGGGCCGTCCAATACATTAATGCAGAGTACGCCCGGCCGCTTCACCTGGCCCAGCTGGCAGAGCTCTCGGGGGTCTCCACGGGCCATCTGAGCCGGCTCTTCTCGGAGTGGCTGGGGACAACCTTCAACGATTATCTGAACCGCTGTCGCCTGACCGCCGCCGAGGGCCTCCTGCGTGAAAATCGCTTGTCGGTGAAAGAAATTGCCTTTACTGTGGGGTATCAGGATCCAAACTATTTCGGGCGAACGTTCAAACGCTACAAGGGTGTTTCGCCCTCCGCCTACGGATCTTCCGGGGGGACGATATGACCAACGATGTGACCAACGGTATGACCAACGGTATGACCAGGGCCATGATCAGCGGTAAGGCCGCCAGAAGAGCTGTTTCCGGGGGTTCCCTGTCCTGCCTGTTCTTTCTGCTCCTCCTCGTTGTGCCGATGACCTTCCTGAGCGGCTGCGGTATTGCGCAGGAGGAAGAGGGGTCCCCTGTCGGGAAGGGCGTTACCATCGGCTTCTCCGTCGCCACCGACACCTTTGTTATCGAACGGTGGAACAAGGATATAAAGATTTTTTCCAGCGCCGCCGGGCGTCTCGGGGCCGAGGTCCTGCTCCAAACCTCTGCAGGCGGTGCCCAGGCCCAGATTAATCAGATCCGGTATCTCCTGGACCAGGACATCGATGTTCTGGTGGTACTCCCCCACGACACGGCCATGCTGGCCGGGGTGGTGCGGACCGCCAATGATCGGCGGATACCGGTTATCTCTTACGACCGGCTGATTCAGGGAGTTCCCGTGAGCGCCTATGTATCCTTCGATAACGAGGAGGTGGGGCGGCTCTTCGGCAGAGCTCTGATAGAGGCCGTTCCCCGGGGAAACTATCTGGTCGTGAACGGTGCCGAGACGGACAATAACAGCTACCTTCTGAACCAGGGGCTCTTTCAGGTGCTGAAGGCGCCCTTGGCATCGGGGGATATCTCTGTAGTGGACGAGATATGGCTTCAGGCCTGGAGTTCCGACGAGGCTACAGAACGGATTCGCCGGGTTCTGGACCGTACCACCGATATCGATGCCATCGCAGCGGGAAACGATCAGATCGCCAACGCCGCAATCCAGCTTCTGGCGGAGCGGCGTATGGCGGGCCGCGTAGCCGTGGTCGGGCAGGACGCCGATCTGCTTTCGTGCCAGCGGGTCGTTGAGGGAATCCAGCTCATGACTGTCTATAAACCGATACAGCAACTCGCTACACGGGCTGCTGCTCTGGCGGTGGATCTTGCCGAAGGGACGCTTCCTGAACCGGACCGCTATATGGATAACGGAAGTGGTCAGGAGATCCCCTTTTTTGTGGAGATGCCCCAGGCCGTCTTCCGTCACAACATGGACGAGACGGTCATCCGTGATGGCTTTCACAGTAAGGAAGCGGTGTACCGCACCACAGCAGGACAAAATTGATGCGCTTTTTGTCTTGATTTGGAGAATCCCCGTGACACGGTGCGGTTTTTGTCCGATGGATGAGTCTTTTTTCCGATAGCGCGAAGGTCTTCGCCACCTCCACAATAGGATCAATCTCAACACAAAGGAGTGTGTATGAAACGGATTGGTCTTATACTTTCGGCGCTGGCCCTGGTGGCAGCGGTTTCTTTTGCCGGAGGGCAGGGGGAAAGAGGTGGTCTTGATATCGGAATCGCCATGCCTGAAACCCACGTGGAGCGATGGCAGCAGGATGGAGCGGCCCTTCTCGCCGGGGCCCAGGAACTGGGATATTCCGCCGAAGTTGCCTACGGTGACGCCGATCAGGGGCGTCAGAACCAGCAGATTCAGGATTTCATTACCAAGGGTGCCCGCCTTCTGATTGTGGGAAACATCAACGAAGGTGTGAACGCCGTGGTGCGGGAAGCTGCCTACGAAGATATCATCGTCATCGCCTATGACCGGCTGATCACCGGCTCCGATGCCTACGACTACTACATCACTTTTGATAACTTCAAAGTTGGTCAGTTCCAGGGGCAGGCGATCGTGGACAAACTGGATCTGGATGCGGTGGGGGCTGATAATCCCAAGCACATTACCCTCTTTGCCGGATCTCCCACGGACAACAACGCGAACTTTTTCTTCGATGGAGCCATGTCGATTCTGCGGCCTCACATCGAACGGGGTGCCCTGAACGTGGTTGGACCCGCCCCTCTAAGATCCTCCGATGGAGCTTTTACACGGATCGCCACGGAAAACTGGCGCGCTGAAGTTGCCAAGTCCCGCATGGAAAACCTTCTGAGCAACGATGCTCGTGATGTTACTCTCGATGCCGTTCTTGCTCCCAACGACACCTTGGCTCGGGCAATTATCGAAGCTCTCGCGGCCGATGCAAAGTACGACACCACGGAGAAGCTTCCTGTTGTAACCGGTCAGGACGCCGAACTCGCGTCAGTTCAGTCTATTCGCGACGGTCGACAGTACATGACTGTCTTCAAGGATACCCGGCTGCTTGCTGAGGGAGCCATCAAGCTGGCCGACGCGCTTCTCTCGGACCGGAGCCCCTCGATTCCCGGTGCCCGCCTGGATACCGAAACCTACGACACGGGAATGAAGGTTGTTCGTTCCTACCTGTTGGAGCCGATCAACGTGACCCGCGAGAACTACCGGGAGGTTTTGATCGACAGCGGATACTACTCTGAGAGTGCTCTTCGCTAGGAATGCATCCACCGGGGGCACACGCCTGAGGTGTAACCCCGAAGGTGTAAATCAGACAGGAAACCGTTGAATAGTCCCGATGGGTGGACCCCCTTCCGGTGATGGAAGGGGGCTCTCCCGACGATGGCGGGGATACGGTTTTCCTCCTTCCGGTGTCCCGCCAGAACTCCGGCTGGTTTCAGCCCGATTCTTCGGGATTCGTCGAACACAGAAACGTCCAGGATGTACAAATGAATAGCGATTATATCCTAGAAGTGAGAAACGTAACCAAGGAGTTCCCCGGCGTGCGCGCCTTGGACGATGTTTCGATTCGCGTGAAACGGGGAGAGATTCACGGCATCTGCGGTGAAAACGGTGCCGGAAAATCAACACTCATGGGGGTAGTGAGCGGTGTTCATCCCCGGGGAAGTTATCAGGGCACGGTGCGTGTCAAGGGAAAAGAAACCAGCTTCCGCAGCGTTCGCGACAGCGAGAAGGTCGGGCTCGCCATTATGCACCAGGAACTTGCCCTGAGCCCTTATTTATCGATCTATGAAAACATCTTTCTCGGCCACGCCGAGACAAAATGGGGCATCATCGACTGGGATGATCTCCTGAGTCGTTCAAAGCCATTTCTTGAGCGGGTGGGTCTTAAGGACCGTCCTGAAACGGTTGTGAGCAAGATGGGGGTGGGAAAACAGCAGCTCGTGGAGATTGCCCGGGCGCTCTCAAAGAATACCGATATTCTCATTCTTGATGAGCCCACGGCCTCTTTGAACGACGACGAGAGCGAGAAGCTCCTGGAACTGATCCTGGAACTCAAGCGGGAGGGGCTCACCTGCATTATCATCTCTCACAAATTGAACGAGGTTCTGAGAGTAGCCGATTCCATCACAGTTATGCGTGATGGAAAATCAATACAAACCTACGACACCAAAGCCGATCAGGTGACTCAGGCGATGATTATTTCCGGCATGGTGGGCCGGGATATGACCCATATGTACCCTGAAAAAACAGCCCGCCCCGGAGATGTGGTCTTTGAGGTGAAGGACTGGACCGTCTTTCATCCGGAATATCATCACATGAAGGTGGTGGACAACGCCTCGTTCGAGCTGAAAGAGGGCGAGATTCTCGCTTTTTGCGGCCCCATGGGAGCGGGTCGAACGGAACTCATGATGAGTCTCTTCGGGAAATCCTACGGATCCAGTTGCAGGGGCAAGGCCTTCATCAGGGGCGAGTCCGTCGATTTTTCCTCACCCCGTGAGGCGATCCGGAACGGCCTGGGGTACGTCTCGGAGGACAGAAAAAGCCTGGGCCTGATTCTGATTCAGGATGTCAAGACAAATATTTCGAACTCGAGCTTGAACAGGATTTCGCGCTGGGGAGTGGTCGATGGCGATGCCGAAGTGGAATCTGCCGAGCGATATCGTCGATCGCTGAATATAAAGACTCCCTCAATCACCCAGCTTGTGAGGAACCTGAGCGGTGGAAACCAGCAGAAGGTGGTTCTGAGCCGGTGCCTTCTGGCGGAGCCCGAGATCTTCATTGTCGATGAGCCCACCCGGGGGATCGATGTGGGGGCAAAGTTCGAGATCTACACGATCCTCAATGAACTGGCCGCCGCCGGCAAGAGCATCATCATGGTTACGTCGGAGCTTCCCGAGGCAATCGGGATGGCCGACAGGATCTATGTCATGAACGAGGGTCGGATAAAGGGTTGCCTCGGTCGGGACGAAGCAACGCAAGAAAAAATTATGCACATGGCCTTGACCTGATCAGTGGCCGAATCAGCGGAGAAATAGAGATATGTCGGATACCAGGAATACATCGCCAACAGTTTCCCTGCACCAGCTGATAAAGGAGAACATTCGAAGTTACTCCATGTTCATCATGCTTGGTCTGATTTTTGTTGTCTTTTCGGTTTTTACGGGAGGTGTAAACTTCTCCCCCCGGAACATCTCGAATATTTTCATGCAAAACAGCTACATCCTCATTCTGGCGGCGGGGATGGTGCTTGTTATCATTGTGGGAAACATCGATCTTTCGGTGGGGTCTATCGCCGCCTTTACCGGGGCGATTTCTGCCATGATCTATAATACCGGCGTAGGCCTTCCCCTCACGGTTGTGTTTACCATGGCGGCCGGTGTGGGGATCGGCTTTTTCCAGGGTTTCTGGATCGCCTTTGCGAAAATTCCCGCTTTTATTGTCACCCTGGCAGGGATGTTGCTTTTCCGTGGTCTCACCTACGTGATAACCAACGTGAGCCCCATCGCTTTGCGCGATGACGGATTCCGCCAGATTACTTCGGGTTTCATCACTCTGGAGGCATTGCACATAGGGCGGGTTCATTATTTTGCCTGGCTTCTGGGTGGCCTCTGCTCGCTGGTCTGGGTTCTGATGGCTCTTCAGGAGCGACGAGGAAAGATGAAAAAGGGCTTCGAGATCCTTCCTCTGCCCGCTTTTCTTTTGAAAAGCCTCTTTGTTGTGGGAATGATCTTACTTCTCTCCTGGAAGTTCGCCGAGTTTCGGGGGGTTCCTGTGATCGTGGTTGTCCTTGCTGTGGTTGTGGGGGTTTTCACCTTCATCACCAAGCGAACGGTGATTGGCCGGTACATCTACGCCGTGGGAGGCAACGCAAAATCAGCGAAACTTTCGGGAATAAACTCCGAGATGGTTATCTTTGTGGTCCACACCATTATGGGGATGCTCTCGGGGTTAGCCGGACTGGTTTTCGCCGGGTATATGAACTCGGCACTCCCCCAGGCGGGACAGCTCTTCGAGCTTGATGCGATAGCGGCCTGTTTTATCGGCGGTGCTTCGGCATCGGGTGGTATCGGTACCATTGTGGGTGCGATCATCGGCGGGCTTGTCATGGGAGTTATCAACAACGGGATGTCTCTCATGAACATTGGTGCCGACTGGCAGTACGTGGTGAAGGCCCTGGTCCTCCTCCTTGCTGTTTTCTATGACATCTATACACGGCGCAAGGCAGGGCTCGCCTGATCCTCGGGGGTGATTGAAGTCCGGGGGTGCGCGGCGCGATGGCTCGCCCTGAGAGAATACTCCAGGACGAGCCACGGGTCCTCCAGCAGGGGGCTCAGGCCCCGGCTGCAGCGCCCATAATTTCGGCCAGGTCCGCCTCCACCGTGGTGGTCACTTTCAGCCCGAAGGTTGAGACGAGAACTTCTGCTACGGCAGGACTCAGGAAGGCCGGCAGGGTAGGCCCGATCCTGACCCCCTTGAACCCCAGAGCCAGAAGCGCCAGGAGTACGGTGATCGCCTTCTGCTCGTACCAGGCGATGTCAAAATCCAGGGGGAGATCTTCCAGGCTCTCCAGACCAAAGGCCTCTTTCAGTTTCAAGGCTATCACTGCCAGGGAATAGCTGTCGTTGCACTGGCCCGCGTCCAGGACACGGGGAATCCCCCCGATGCTTCCCAGGTCAAGTTTGTTGTACCGGTATTTTGCACAGCCTGCCGTGAGGATCACCGTGTCGGGCGGAAGTGCTTTGGCCATGTCCGTGAAATAACTACGTCCCTTCTGGCGTCCGTCGCAACCTCCCATAACGATGAACTTGCTGATAGCCCCCGACTTGACCGCCTCCACCACCTTGTCGGCCAGGGCCGTCACCTGGGCGTGGGCAAAGCCCCCGGTGATTGATCCTGTTTCAAGTTCTCGAGGGGGATCGCAGGTTCTGGCGAGTTCGATGACCCGGGAGAAATCCTTCGCCGGGGAGCTGGCGCTACGATCGGGAATATGGGCCACCTGGGGAAACGCCACGAGACCCGTGGTAAAGATCCGGTCTTTGTAGCTTGCCTTGGGAGGGGTAAGGCAGTTGGTGGTCATCACAATGGGTCCGTGAAAGGATTCAAATTCCCGGTCCTGGGCCCACCAGGAGCTGCCGTAGTTGCCCACGAAATGGGAGTATTTTTTGAAGGCCGGGTAGTAATGGGCGGGCAGCATCTCCCCGTGGGTATAGACATCCACACCGGTTCCCCGGGTCTGTTCAAGCAGTTCCTGAAGGTCCTTAAGGTCGTGGCCGGAGATGAGTATTCCGGGATTTCCCCGAACTCCCAGCTCCACCTGGGTGATCTCGGGGTTTCCGTAGGTTTCGGTGTTGGCCCGGTCAAGGAGCGCCATGGCCGTGACTGCTGCGTGGCCCGTGGCGATCACGATCTCTGGCGAGGCCTCTCCTCGGTCAATTGCTGCCAGGAGACGCAGGATTTCCCGGTACAGATCGGTGTCCTCATACCCCAGAACCCGGGCATGGTCGGCGTAGGCGGCGATTCCCTTGAGACCGTAGATGGCGAGTTCTCCCAGGGCCCGTTTGTCGGGATCTTCTTCAGCCATCACCGAGGCCTGGCTTGCCCGGGCGAGGAGTTCGCTCGGGGTCGCGGCGTTCCACCGTGCCGCTTCGGTCAAATCGGTGTCCTTCACCGTTCCTGCCTGAAGGGAAGCAGCCAGAAGGCCTTCCTTGTGCCGCAGCACCTCAAGGATGGTCTGTGTTATCCGGGTGTCGTCAAAACTGACGTTGGTGACCGTCGTGAAGAGAGCCTCCAGAATCAGTCGGCCCGTCTCAAGGAGGGGCTGATCGTCCCGTTTTTTTTCGGCTTGGGGGATGGCATCGGCGACGGTGGCAAGGCCCCGGGCTGCGTAGACCAGCAGGTCCTGGAGGACTGCTGTTTCTCCGGTTTTCCCGCAGACACCTCTGACGGTGCACCCTGTGTTCCCCGCTGCTTCCTGACATTGAAAACAATACATACTCATGAACCGGTCCTCCTGATATGATCTGTGGTACACGAATCCAGCGCAATTCCGCGAGGATTCTTCCTGTGGCATCACGGGTACAGGATAGGCCCCCTGGAGCCGACGGTAATTGACGGAGGTCAAGAATGGCAGATCTTTTTACTCATCTTGGTGAGGATTTCATGGAACGTCTGGGAGATGGTCTTCCTTCGAAGAATATTGCCCGGGGAACGATTATCTTCATGGAGGGGCAGGAGGGGGATCACTTCTTTTGTCTCCTGCGGGGGCAGGTTCGGCTCTTTCGGTCCACCGGTGATGGTCGGGAGGTGACGCTTCATATGGTGGAAGCGGGGGATCTCTTTGCCGAGATTGTTTTGTTTGAGCGGGACACCTATCCGGCCAGTGCTGTGGCTGTCGAGGATTGCTCGATCAGGGCAATCCCCCGGGAGCGGCTTCTGGGCCTTTTGTCCGAGGCGCCTTTGCGGGAGGAGTTCATCAGAAATCTGGTGGGCAAGATGAGGTTTCTTTCGCAGCAGCTCTACGTTCTGGCTACCATGGACGTGCGGCAGCGCCTGGCCCGGTTTCTGGCGGTCCGGTTCGGTCAGGTCCCGTTGATCACTCTGGATTTGAACAAACAGGAAACCGCTGCAGCGATCTCGGTGCGGCCCGAGACGCTCTCCCGTGCCCTGGCCGCCCTGAAAGATGAGGGCCTCCTGGGCTGGTCCGGCAAGACCATCACCGTGGACCCCCGATTCTGGAAAGATATCTAGCGGCGAAGGGCCGGACCTGAAAGCCGGGGAACTTGTCCCGGTCCGTGGCTTCGGGCTAGGCTGGGTCTCTATGACAGTGATGGAGAATCCCGGGGAAAGAGGGAACGGGCAGGAGCATCAGGAGACGATGGTCCTGCGGGACCGGCGGCAGCGATTGCCCCCGAAGGAGGTAACAGCCAGGGCAGCCCGGTTTTTTCGGGGCATGGCGGATCCGACCCGTCTGCGGATACTGGTGGCGCTGGCTCAGGAATCAACCTGCGTGGGGGATCTCTGCATTCTTCTTTCCATGGAACAGTCTGCCGTATCGCACCAGTTGCGTCTGCTCCGGGAACTCAGGCTTGTGTCTGCCCAGCGACGGGGGCGGCACATGGTTTATTCTCTGGAAGATGACCACGTGCTGCAGCTTGTGCAGGGGGCCGTGGCTCACGCCAGCCATTCTCCATGTCGGGGCTAATCTTCCCGCCGCCCCTCAAGCTCTTCCCATCGTTCATAGGCCCGTGCCAGTTCCTGGCCGACCTCGTCGAGCCTTCGAGAGAGTTGGCCAGGGTCGTGTTCTGTCCCGCTGCCCGATTCCTGGCGGGCCATGGTGCGGTAAAGGTCCGGGTCGGAGAGTTTCCGGTGGATCTCTGCTTCCTCCTCTTCCAGAGCCGAGATCGCCTGGGGAAGCTCCTCCAGTTCTTGCTTTTCCTTGTAGCTTAGTCGTGTCTCGTTGCGACGTGGTTTGTTCCGCTCCCTGGTAGGCGAGGTGTTTTTTGTTTCATCGGTGTTATTCCGGGGCGTTTTGTCCTGGTTCTGGCGATCCCTCCAGTCTCCATAGCCTCCGGCGTATTCCTGAACGGTCCCGTCACCGGAAAGCACCAGACAGTCGGTGACCACGTTATCGAGGAACGCCCTGTCATGGCTTACCAGCAGAATCGTGCCCTGGTAATCCAGGAGGATCTGCTCCAGCAGTTCCAGGGTTTCTCCATCCAGGTCATTTGTGGGTTCGTCCAGGATCAGCAGGTTCGAGGGGCGGGCAAAAAATTTGGCCAGGAGCAGGCGGTTCCGCTCACCCCCCGAGAGGATGCTCACCGGTTTGTTTACCTCTTCACGGGAAAAGAGGAAATCTTCCATATAGGCCAGCAGGTGCCGGGTTTTCCCGTTGATTGTTACCGTATCGTAGCCGTCCCCCAGGTTCTCCCAGAGGGTTTTTTCCGGGTCCAGGGAACTGCGGAGTTGATCAAAATAGAGTGGCTGCAGGTTCGCCCCCCGGCGAACGCTTCCTGTTTGGGGGGTGAGCTCCCCCAGGAGCAGTTTGATCAGGGTTGTTTTGCCCGATCCGTTGGGGCCGACGATTCCCACCCGGTCGCCCCGCATGATCAGGGTCGAAAGGTTCTTGATAAGGGGGGGCTCGCCGGTGTCCCGGGCGACGGAATCGTAGGAGAAGGACAGGTCCTTGGTGGTGATCACCAGATCGCCCGATCGCTGGGCTGCTTCCAGGGAGATCTCAACGGAACCAATCTGTTCCCGGCGCTTCTGATAGAGGTTCCGCATTTCCAGGAGCCGCCGCACCCGGCCTTCATCGCGGGTGCGGCGCGCTTTTACGCCGCGCCGGAGCCAGGCCTCTTCCTTGGCCAGGTCCTTGTTGAACTGCTCCCACTGAGCTTCCTCATCGGAGAGGCGCTTGTCGCGGCGGCTGAGGAACTCATCGTATCCGCAGTCGTGGTGGTAGAGGGTTCCCCGGTCCAGTTCTCCCACGGTTTGGGCAAGTCGGCGTGCAAAGGCCCGGTCGTGGGTGACAAAGATTATCGCTGTGGAATGGCTTTTGCACAGTCTTTCCAGGTAGGTTTCAAGCCAGAGTACCGTGTCCAGATCCAGATGGTTCGTGGGTTCGTCCAGAAGAAGGATTTCTGCCGGGGTTGCCAGGGTTTGTGCCAGGAGCACTCGCCGCAGGGCACCCCCCGAGAGGGTTTCCACGGATGCCTCGGGCGACACGGCCAGGCGTGTAAGAAGCTGACGGGCTCCCTGCTCCCGGGAGGGATCGTTCCGGCTGGCCACGGAGAGAGCGCTGCCGGTGAGATCGGCGGGGAGATCCTGGCTCAGGAAGGTCGTTTTTGCCTCCTGATCACGGCGAACTGTGCCCCGGTCGGGAAGAAGATCCCCGGCGACTATCTTGAGCAAGGTGGATTTTCCCGTCCCGTTGCGTCCCATGAGGCAGATTCGATCCCCGGGGTTCACGTGGAGGTGCACGTCTTTGAGGAGAGAATCGCCGCCAAAGCTCAGGTCCAGATTATGTATACTCAGTATCGCCACGCCGCAGAAGCTACCACAGGAACTGCGTCTCGGCTATTCCCCCCCCCGGAGCTGTTTTCCGGGATGTTACTCACCGGGAGGTGCAATTCCTGCTGCGCCTCGGGCGGGGCACCGGGGAGGATCGGTGTAGTGAAAACAGCGGGGCAGGCATTTTCGGCACACCTGAAGGGATCGCCCGTCTCCGTCCCGGCTTGTGCGCGCCCAGCCAGGATCGGCCAGCATGGCCCGGCCCGCGGCAATCATGTCGCCGTAGCCCCCGTCAAGGGCTTTTTGGGCACCTCCGGGAGTGGTAATTCCGCCAATAGCGATCACGGGAATATTCAGGGCCTCTTTCACGGGCTTTGCCAGATGCAACAGGGGGTCGGCCAGTTCCGGGTCCATCCCCGGAGCTTCCGAAGAGGGAGAGCGAGGCAGGCTTCCCCCGTGGGAGACGTGGATCATCTCCAGCCCCTGTCGGGCAAGTTCTCGCGCTGCGGCCACCCCCTGGGAAAGCGTCAGAAACGGACCGTCACCGGGATCGGCCTCGGCAACGCCCAGGCGGCAGGAGACCAGGGCATCATCTCCGGCGGTGGCGCGAAGGTTCGCCAGGACTTCTCCCAGGAAGCGGAGCCTGCCATCGGGGGATCCTCCCCAGGCGTCGGTGCGACGGTTTGTCCGGGGCGAGAGAAACTGGGAGCCCAGGAACCCGTGGGCCCCGTGAACCTCCAGGACCTCGAAGCCCGCCTCCAGAGCCCGTTCCGAGGCTTTCCTGAAATCTTCCAGGATACGGTGGATCTCTTCTTCGTCCAGGGTGCGAAGATCCTCCCGGCCGTCCACCGGCGAGGGAGCCACGGGGGTGGCACCCCAGGTTTTTTCGAGGTTTGTCCGCGCGCCTGCGTGGTGGAGCTGGATTCCCGGCAGAGCTCCGGCCTGGCGGATCGTCCTGGCCAGGCGGCGCATTCCCGGAATCTGGTGATCCGAAAAGAGCCCCAGCTGCGTTGCCGCCAGGCGCCCTTCGGGGCTCACCGCGGTGGCTTCCACAATCACCAGACCGCAGCCAGGAGCAGTCTCGCCGTAGTGGCGCAGATGAGCCTCCGTAACCACTCCTTCCTGGCCAGCCTTCCAGATAACCAGGGGTGGCATCACCAGACGGTTCTGTACGACCCGTCCCCGGGGAAGATCAAGAGAAGAGTGGATGCTGGTACCCGCCATGGAGCCTCCTGTTCTACAGATTCAGTGTCTGTATCGCTTCCAGGATTTCCTGGGCGTGGAGGGCTGTCTTTACCTTCTTGAAGATCTTTCTGACCTGGCCCTCCCGATCAATGATGAAGGTATAGCGCAGGATGCCCTGATATTTCTTGCCAAACATCGCCTTGGTACCCCAGGCGCCCCAGGGAATGATCACAGTTTTCTCCGGGTCTGCCAGGAGGGGAAAGGGCAGGTTGTGGGCTTCTGCGAAGGCCTGGTGGCTTTCCCGGGTGTCGGCGCTGATACCCAGCACCTGAATGCCCGCTGCCTGAAGGGCCTCCCAGTTATCGCGGAAGCTGCAGGCTTCCCTGGTGCATCCCGGAGTGGCGTCCTTGGGATAAAAATAGACCACCACGGGGGTTCCCCGGAATTGGGAAAGTGTTACGGGATTTCCCTGAGCGTCGGGAAGGGTAAAATCCGGTGCTGTCTGTCCTGTATCGATCATGATCTCTGTACTATACTGGGGATCGTGCGAATATTGGTAGTGGAAGATGATGCAAAAATTGCCCAGTATCTCCGCAAGGGGTTGGGCGAGGCAGGGTACCGGGTAGATCACCTGGAGTCGGCAGAACACGCCCTGGGGGCGGCCAGTCTCAACGAGTACGATGTCCTGGTGGTGGATTTGATGCTTCCCGGCAAGGACGGGCTCTGGCTGATCGGCGAGCTCCGGGGGCGAGGTGTGACCACGCCGATCCTCATTCTGAGCGCCCGCCAGACCGTGGATGACAGGGTGGCAGGGATTCGGGCCGGTGGGGACGATTATCTTACCAAGCCCTTCTCGTTCAGCGAGCTCCATGTGCGGGTGGAGGCTCTGATCAGGAGGTCGCGCATGGCAGGAGCGTCCAGCGGCGGTCAGGCAACCACCCTGAGTCAGGGCGACATCACCATGGACCTTCTTTCCCGGGATGTCTCCCGTCAGGGCCAGCCTCTGGATCTCCAGCCTCGGGAGTTCTCCCTCCTGGAGCTGTTTCTTCGTCATCCCGGTCAGGTTCTCACCAAGACCATGATCCTGGAGCACGTCTGGAGCTACGATTTTGATCCCCAGACCAACGTGGTGGATGTGCTGGTTTCCCGGCTCCGGGCCAAAGTTGACAGGGATTTTGATCCCAAGGTGATTCATACCGTGCGGGGCGTGGGCTACTCCTGCCGGCCCGCATCCGCAGGAGGAGGTCGCTCATGAGACATCTTTCGGCCCGGGTTCGGGTAACGCTCTTGTATACCCTGGTAACGGTGGTGGGCGTGGCGGGAATCTTCGGGTTCACCTTTTTTACGCTCTATCGGACACTCCAGCAAGACGATTTGCGGGATATGCAGAATCGCATGCTGGGCTATTGGGCCCAGTTTCAGACGGGGGGATTCGAGGCTCTGGAGGAGGATATTAACCGCGAAACCTTTCTGGTGGGAGAACGCCTGGCAGTGGTCCGGGTGGCGGACCGGTTAAATAATACCCTTCTTTTTTCCTGGCCCGATACCTGGGGTGGTTTTGAGGTAGGGCGTCTGGAGGTTCTGCCCCTGGATGCCCGGACGATCTACACCCTCCAGTCACCGAACCACAACTACGAGCTTGACGTGGCGGGCATCTGGCTTTCCGATGACTATCACTTGCAGCTGGGGGTCTCCACGCGCAACCGGGTTCGGCTTCTGCGGGTTTTCGAGCGCAGTTTTCTGGGAATTGCCATCGCCGTGGCGGGTTTGGGGTTCCTGGTGGGGCTTTTTATCGCCGATCGAACGCTTCGTCCCATTGACCGGGTTACGGCCGTGGCGCGGCAGATTGTGGAGACCGGGAAGCTTGAAGGCCGGGTGGAGGAACGCGCCCGGGGGCGGGAGCTGGAGGATCTGGTGGGGGTGATCAACGCCATGCTCACCCGAATTGCACGGCTCGTTGATGGCCTTCGCAATACCGTTGACACCGTGGCCCACGATCTGAGGACGCCCCTGACGAGGCTCCGGGCCCGGGCGGAGCTGGCGTTGCGTGAAGGAGGCTCCGATCAGGCCGAGCAGGCTCTGGTGGAAACGGTGGAGCAGAGTGACGAGATTCTTCGTTTGGTGAATACCCTTCTGGATATAACCGAGGCTGAAAGCGGGGTGATGCCGCTGAAAAAGGAAGCTCTCTCGCTTCGGTCCCTGATCGACGATGTGGTTGATCTCTATGAACTGGCTGCCGAGGAGAGAGAGGTTTCTCTGGTGGCTGATTGTCCCGAAGATCTGATTGTTTCAGGTGATCCTGTGCGGTTGCGGCAGGTAGTGGCAAACCTGGTGGATAACGCTGTCAAGTATTGTCGCCGTCAGGGCGAGGTTCGAATCACCGGAACGGCGGATCCGGCGTCTCTGGTGGTGCGGTTGTGTGTGGCCGACACAGGGATTGGCCTGGCCAAAGAGGAGCTCGAGCGGGTCTGGGACCGGATGTACCGAGGCCCCGTCCAGCCCGAACAGACCGGTCTGGGGCTGGGCCTCAGCCTGGTCCGGGCTGTGGTAACTGCCCACGGGGGTCGGGTTCGGGCGGAATCGGACCGGGGCCGGGGGACCACCTTCACGGTGGAGCTCCCGACCCCGGAGCGCAGGAGATAGCCCCGGAGCTGCTTTGGGGCGCAGAATCTCCCCCGGGCTGTCTGGCTCAGGTGGCTGCCTGGTTCAGGTAGCTGGTTCCGGCGGCGGAGGAATAAGGCCCTGTTCCATCATCACCTCCGTGATGCGCCGGCTTCGGGTAATCCGGGTCAGGGCCATCTCCCGGAGCTCATCCTCCGATCGTGTCAGTCGGGCCAGCCCCTCTTTTTGCGCCGTGATCCCCACGGAGGCAGCGATATCACCAAAGAGATCCCACTCCTCCATGGTGGGCATGATCCGCTGGGGGCCATAGTCCCGGTGGTCTCGCGCGCGTCGGGCTATGGCTTCGGCGGCGGCGAAGCACATGCCGTCGCTGATCGTGGAGGCCCGTACGTCCAGGGCGCCCCGGAAGATTCCGGGGAAGCAGAGCGAGTTGTTCACCTGGTTGGGAAAGTCGCTGCGGCCCGTGGCAACCACGGCTGCGCCTGCTTCCTGGGCTTCCCAGGGCCAAATCTCCGGAACGGGGTTTGCCTCGGGAAAGACGATGGGCTTGTCGGCCATGGTGCGCACCCATTCGGGAAGAATTACCCCCGGTCCCGGCTGGGAGAGGGCGATCACCACATCGGCCCCTTCCATGGCCTGGGGAGTTCCGCCAGTGCGTCTCTCGCGGTTGGTCATCTCGGCGAGTTCCCACTTCTCGGGATACTCCAGGCGATTCTCCTTGAGATCGCTCCGGTCCGGGGTGAGAATGCCGTGGCGGTCGTTCATGGTGCAGCGACCGGGGTCTGCGCCCCGTCCGAAGATAAGGCGGGCGCAGGCTACGTTGGCTGCCCCCGCACCGATGAAGGCGATTCGCACGTCTTCGATCTTCTTTCCCACCAGGTCCAGGGCGTTGAGCAGGCCTGCCAGGGTAACCGTAGCTGTTCCCTGCTGGTCGTCGTGCCAGACGGGAATCTCCGCTTCTTTCCGCAGGGTGTCGAGGATGCGGAAACACTTGGGCTGGGCGATATCCTCCAGGTTGATGCCACCAAAGCTGGATTGCAGATTCAGAACCGTCTTGATAATGCTGTCCGGATCGGGGTCATTCAGCATGATGGGGACACTATCCACGCCTCCCAGATATTTGTAGAGCAGGGCTTTGCCCTCCATCACGGGGAATCCTGCCTTGGGGCCGATATCTCCGAGGCCCAGAACCCGGGAGCCATCGGATACAACTGCCACGGTGTTTCCCCGGCTGGTGAGTTCATCCACCAGGCCTGGTTCCCGGGCGATCGCCTGGCAGGCCTCAGCCACGCCTGGTGAATACCAGACCGAGAAATCATCCATACCGCGCACCACGCAGCGAGGAACGGTTTCCATCTTTCCAAGGTAGTGGCGGTGCCAGGGTACAGCGAGCTGGTCCCAGCGGTTTGCCTGGGCTTCCCGGTCTTCCCGGTCTTTCCGGTCTTCGCCGGGATTTTTAGTGTGAGCCATGGGATCCTCCATCGGTGAGAGTTATATCTGTCCAGATTTGGGCCTGGGGATGCTGCATTAAAACCCGCCCCGCCGGGGTCTCCCGGGGTGCCTGGACGATCCGGGTAATGATATCCCGTTTTTCTTCGCCCAGAACAAGAAAGATAAGGCGGCGGAAGGCCAGGAGGACTGGAGCCGTCAGGGAGACTCGCTCCACCCCCAGGCGGATTCCTGCCGCCAGAGCCAGAGGGGTTTCCTCCTCCAGAAAGCGAAGCGGTATCCGCCCAAGGCCGATCTCTTCAGGAGAGAGCAACGGGACCAGGGCGGGGTCGAAGAGACTTGCCGTATGACCGTCGCTGCCGATTCCCAGTATCCCCAGCTCAAAAGAGGAGCTGCCCCGGGCCAGATCGGCAATGTGGCGACTCAAGGTCAGGGCTGCCTCCTCCGGCGGGAGGTTCGGATCAGGGTGAAGGAGCTGAGGACGCGCCGGGCCCCACCGGGAGATCAGGGGGAAGATCGCCCCAACGTTGGACCTCTCATCGTTCCGGGGAACGTGGCGGTCATCGGAGAGGATAAAGCCTGTTGTCTCCAGCTCTCCCCGGGGAGATGCCTCAGCCAGGGCCGTGTAGATTTCCAGGGGTGTGGAACCCCCGGCCAGCATAATGACCTGCGGATTTTTGCGAACCAGGGCGCAGTGGAGTTCTGCCTGCAGCTCTGTCCTGGCCGATTCCTTTGTAGGAAAGGAGCGGATCCGCTCTTTTCGGAGAGGTCGCGTCCCGGGAGGCGTCGCTTCGGGAGCCTCCTCTCCGGGATAGGGGGTCTCGTCGGAGCGGAGAAAGATATGGGGAGCCTGACACCCGTAGGGGTATTCGGGGGGGCGCTTCAGGAGCCGTTCCCGCTCCTGAAGGTAGGGTGTAACCACCTCCCAGGCGGCAGCCAGTTCCTCTTGCTGAATAAAAAGCGATCGGTCTCCCCTTAGTACGTCCAGAAGCAACCGCTCGTAGGCTTCGGGGAGGGCCGTTGCGAACTCTTGCTGATAGAGCATATTCAGTCCCACGGGGGTAACGGTCATGTTCATCCCGGGAACCTTGTTGTTCAGCTGGAGCTCAATTTCCTCATCGGGCTGTATCCGGATCCGCAGGGTGTTTGTCGCCGCTCCTGGAAAAAAAGCAACGGGAAGATCACGGAAGCGAACAAGAATCTCGGTTTTTCGTTCTGCCAGAGCTTTTCCGGCGGTGATCTCGAAGGGAACGCCGTACCAGCGGGGCGTGTCTACGTGAAGGGTTGTCCGGACGAAGGTTTCAGTGATGGAATCTTCCGGGACGCCAGGTTCCTGCCGATACCCCTCATATTGCCCCACCAGGGTGGATGCAGCGTTCATGGGCCGGGTTGCTCGCAGAACCCGGTCCTTCTCCCGGGCTATCTCCCCGGGGGTGAGTCGAATGGGCTGCTCCATCGCCACCAGGGCCAGGGCCTGGAGGAGATGATTCTGGACCACGTCACGAATGATGCCGAAGCGGTCAAAATACCCGGCTCGCCCCTGGGTGCCGATATCTTCGGAAAAGCAGATCTCCACCGATTCGATGTGCTCCCGGTTCCAGAGCGGTTCCAGAATGCGGTTGCCGAAGCGAAGTGCCAGAAGATTCTGGATCGCCTCCTTTCCCAGGTAATGGTCGATTCGGTAGGTCTGGTTTTCGGAGAATATCTTGCCCAGCGCCCGGGTGAGTTCACTGCTGCTGGCGGTGTCACGGCCGAAGGGTTTCTCGATCACCACCCTGGACCAGGGACGTTCTTCCTCGTCGGCCAGTCCGGCTGCCCGGATGGAGCGGGCCGTATCAAGGAACACATCCGGTGGAATTGCCATGTAGAGGAGCAGGCCCGAGCGCGGGCCCGCGAGTCCCTCTATTCGCCGGCCCAGTGTCCGAAAATCGTCGGCCCTGGTATACTGGCCCTGGTGATAGTGGCACCGCTTGAGAAAGTGCCCCACGGCGAGGGCGCATTCGCCCGGTTCGGGCTGAAAGCGGGTGGTAAGGGTCTCGGCTACCTCCTGGCGGAAGCTTTCATCATCCAGAGGGGTTCTGGCAAAACCCACCACCCGGAACCGTTCCGGCAGAAAGCCGTTACAGAACAGGTGGAAAAGCGCCGGGATCAACTTCTTGCGCGCCAGGTCTCCCGAGGCGCCTATGATTACGATGCTCGTAGGTGTGGTTGGTCTATTCACAGCACCAATCATATCACGGGGTAGAGAGCGAGGTGAACCAATGTTATACAACCATCCCCGGATATACGATGAATTATACGACAATTTTACTGAGGATATTCCCTTCTACCAGGCTCTGGCCCGTGAGTCGACCGGTCCGGTCTGCGAGCTTGCCTGCGGGAGCGGCCGGGTCACGGTTCCCTTGGCGGCGGAGGGTATTCCTGTCACCGGGATCGATTTAAGCCCTCCCATGGTGGATGCTGCCCGTCTCCGTGCTGCCCGGGCCGGCCTCGGTCCGGAGAATCCCTCCTTTTGTGTGGGGGACATGAGCGATCCCCTGCCGGGGGCCTTCTCTCTGGTGATCGTTCCTTTGCATAGCCTCTCCCATCTCACGGGAACGGCCCGGGTTCGTCGGTGTCTGGAGAATATCCACCGAGGGCTCTCTCCGGGGGGGGTGCTGGCACTGGCAGTGCATAACCCTGATATGGAGCTTCTCGCCAGGGAACCCGAGGGGCTCTTCCCGGTGACCATGGCCGGTGAGGAGGTGCCGATCTTCGAGAGCAGCCGCTATGATGCGCTTGCGCAGGTTCTGTCGGTGCGATGGTGGGCCGAAGGAGAGGACACTCTGGAACCCTTCGATTTTTCCTTGCGGATGTTTTTCCCCGAGGAACTGGTGATTCTTCTGGAAGGAGCGGGGTTTCAGATACGGGAACGGTTTGGCTGGTACGACCGCAGCCCCCTCACTGGCGGGAGCGGGACCCAGATCGTAGTTGCTACCAGGGCATAACCGCTGCGTGGTCCCGGGCGTAGCCGCAGTAGCGGCGGGCGCTCTCGGGCAGATCCAGGAGCTCCTCATCCCGCAGGGTGCGGAGAACCCTGGCCGGGACGCCTCCCACGAGGGTGCCCTCCTGCACCACCATGCCGGGAGGAACCAGTGCACCGGCCGCCACCATCGACCGGGACTCAACGACCGCCCCGTCCAGGACGGTGGAGCCCATGCCGATCAAGGCCTCATCGTGGATGGTGCACCCGTGAAGGCAGACGCCGTGGCCCACGGTAACCCGGCATCCTATGGAGAGGGGATGGTCTTCGCGGGTCACGTGAAGAATGGATCCGTCCTGAATGTTGGTATCGCTGCCGATTCGCACCCAGTGAACGTCGCCCCGCACAACCGTGTTATACCAGAGGGAAACCCCCGGACCAAGAGTGACATCGCCGATGATGCGCACCCCGTCCAGAACGATAGCGCTCCGGTCGATGTGGGGATGTTTATCCCGGTAGGGTCGGATGGTTGTTCCGGTATGGGGGCTCACGGGGAATCCTCCTGAGAAAAGGTGCAACAGTTCCTGCACAGGCGGTTGAACCGCTCCAGCAGCTTCCAGCGCGCAATGGGGATGCCGTCTATGATGTCCCGGGGAATCCGGTAGGCCACCACATCGCTGGCGGCAACGTACTCCAGAGAATGTTCATCGGTCAAGGGAGAAGCAAAGGAGACCGCCGGACCACCCGGCGTGACCCGGTCGATGATACGGTCTCCGCAACGAACCTCGAGTTCTCCCGCAGCCACCAAAAGCATCGCCTGGTCCAGGCTCGCTGCCTCGCCGCGCGACAGATGGACCTCTTTCATGGTTCGGGCTATTTCATTCAATGTGACTCCCGATATGCGGTCCCCCAGAAGATCGGTCCGCATGAGAAATTGTTTTCGTTCCAGATAATCCCGTATGGAATGGCGGAGGTTGTTCTGTTCGATCACATGGAGGTACATGGCAGGACGAATTTCCAGGACGTAGATGAAACTGGCCGCGCGATAGGTCTGTTCCAGGCAGGTGTTGGTGAGGCAGTGGATCTCGCCGATCATGGACCCCGGGGTAAGAATATTGTTGGGTTGGTCCTCGGGTCCAAGAATCTCGACCAGCCCATCCAGCAGAAGATAGACCTGTTCGGGATGGTTTTCCTTGCGGTAGAGAACGGATCCGATACTCAAGGTTCGGGCGGGGCAATTGGCAAGCATTGCCAGATCGTGTTCGCAGGCACCGGGGAAATTATGGCGCAAGTGTTTTCTGATGCGCCGTTCGTCGGCGTTCTCCGAGGCCGGAATCAGGATGTCCTGCATCCCGAAGGATGTATCGGTGCCGATCTCTTTTTCCCGATCCGTCAGGGGCCCCGTTTTGTGGGCCAGGACGAGCCGTTCCGAGAGGTCATTCCGAAAGTCTTCGGCCTCGCCATGGATGAGCCCGCCCCCAATATCCAGTTTTTTCACGTTCACCGGGGTGAAGTATTCCCTCTTTACACGCTCGGCCAGGGTGGTTCCTTCGGGTGATGCTCCTTCCAGGAACGCCTCCAGCCGTTTCATGGAGCAGATATCGGCAAAATGGGCGTAGCTGCGGTAACCCTCTTCCCAGAGGGCTCGAAAGAACATGACCGTGGTTTCCACGGGGTGGGGCGAGAAGACCGGCCGGACCTCAAGGCCCCCGATAGAGTTCCATTCGCCCTCCCGAAGGTCGCAGGGTTCGAAGTAATCGCCGAACTGCTCCTCCGGGAAGGACATCAGGGCGGCCAGCTTTTTTGTGACCGAGGCACGGACCAGAGGCGTTGCATAGTAACGCAACCGGTGATCCGCCCGGACAAGCGAGGTGAGCCCTGCAAAATGATCGTCATGGGCGTGAGTATGAAATATACCGGCAATCTCGTTCACGCTGATTCCCAGGGCGTTCAGGGAGTGCAACACCCCGGGGCCGGCATCAATCAGGTAGATTTGCCTTTGGAAGGTGATGATGCTGGCCATGCAGGGGCGGCTGGGATCCCATCCGTCGCCCTCACCGGTATGGACCACAGAAAAATAAGCCGGCTTTATCTTGTGGGGGCTAAGAAGGTAGGGTGGTGTGTACTGATCCGACCGCCCCAGGTTTAGTGAAACCTCCAGAGATTCTCCGTTGCAGGAGACCCGGTAGGAATTCGTGTTCACCCGCTCTATTTCCACCCCCTCCACGATCGTTGTGGGCTCGTTTCGGATGACGCGAAAGTCGATCAGTTCCTCGGGGCTTTTGATCGTCCCGAAGGCGAAGAGCTTCTTGATACGCATATACTCGGCGGCGGTGTTGGCATCAAGCCCTGCAGCGATCATCTCGTCTTCCGATACAAGACCGTAATTTCCCCGGTAGATATACTCTCGCTGGGCCGCGACCTGCTCGGCCGTGCCCAGGATCAGCGGTTTTTGCCCCGTGTTATTGGGGTGCCCCTGGATGATCATTCCCTGGCGGTAGAGCATCTGCAATACGGGGAACTCCGAAAGGTTGGCAAACTCCCCGTTTTGTACGCTCACATCGGAGAGAAGAATCGCGTTTGGGCCTGATTCATAGGAAATTCCGCCTTCTTCCAGGGTGTTGATGAAGCCGCGTTGCATCAGGTGCTTCACAGTATCAGCAGGGCATCCGCAGAGGATGCGAAGATCATGCTCGGGTATCTCTATCCAGAAGACACCGCTGGAAACGCGTGTTTTTTTCAATGGCCGGCCCTCCATACTACAATGTATCCGGTCGGAGCCCGTTTTTCCACTTTTTGCACTTCCCGATATAGAGATATCGAGTTGTTGCCGCCGAGGCCCCCTTGGGGAGCAGGTGCCAGGCCGGATCGGGAGCCGGATCGGGGAGTTGGCTTGGGTCTATCCCCAGCCCAGGGAGAGCTCAAGGTGCTGCAGGGCGGAATCCTCCCGGAGCTCCCCCGGAAGAGAGGGAATCGCCCGGAGGGTTTCAAAAAGAGCCACGGCCTTGTCAAAGCGGCCCAGCTGACGGTAAGCGCAGGCCATGGCGTACATGGTGAGATAGTCCTCGTTATCGATCTCGTAGGCTTGCTTCAAAAGTCGGTAGGCCTCATGACCCCGGTTGGTCTTGCTCATGAGAACGCTCAGGTTACGCAGGACCGTGGCGTTCTGGGGGTTCAGCTCCCGCGCCCTCAGAAGAGCCTCTTCGGCATCGCGGTTCCGGTTCAGTCTGAGAAAGGTGCATCCCAGGGCCTCCCAGGCAAGATCGCTTTCCTGATCGCGGGTCAGGTAGAACTGGAGCGTCCTGAGAGCTTTCTCGTTGGCTCCGCTCTCGGTATAGGCAATGCCCAGGGCAAGGAGCGCCGGCAGGCTGTCGGGCTCTTCGGCCAGCACCTCGGTGAGGGTCTCTATGGCTTCCCCGTACTCCCCCGACCGAATGAGCGATTCCGATTCTTCGATCAGATTCTTCAGATCCATGAAATGAATGTACGGAGCCAGGGAAAAATCGTCAATCTTGTTCCCTGAAGCTCTCCTGTCCTATACTGGCTTTTCATGGTATCTATTGTTCTTATCGGCGATGAAATCCTCTCGGCCGAAGTACAGGAACGCAACCTGTACCCTCTTCTATCCGGGTTTGGCAGGATCGGCTACGAGGTCCGGGAAGTACGCATTGTTCCTGACACGATCGCCGCGATCGCCGGGGCCGTGCGCGATCTCTGGGCCCGTTCGGAGTACCTGATAACGGCAGGAGGTGTGGGGCCCACCCACGATGACATAACACTGGAGGCCCTTGCCGTTGCGTTCTCGGTTCCTCTGGAGGAGGACCCTGTGATGACGGCCTTTCTGAAAGAGCGCTATCAGGATCGCTTTTCTCCCACCGTGGCAAAAATGGCCCTGCTTCCCCAGGGATCGGAAGTGCTCGGCTGCGATCAAGGGTGGTGGCCGCTTATCCGGCGGGGCAATCTCTTTGTTCTTCCCGGTCTGCCCCGGGCTCTGGAGGACAAGATCGAGCGTCTGCTGGCGCTTCTGCCACCTCGAGACCGGCTGTGGACGGCAGAGATCTTTCTCCGGGCCGACGAGAGCCTCTTTGCCCGGTGGCTTGCGGCCCGACAGAGTCACTGCCCGGCTGTTACCATAGGGAGCTATCCCGTGGCAGAGAATCAGGATTATCGGGTTCGGCTGGTCCTCCGGGGACTCCTCCGGGATGATGTTCTCAAGGAAGCCCGGGAGATCGCCTGCTGGATGCAACAGCAGGGATGGCTTGTCCGAACGGGGGGGAGTGTCGGAGAGATCATGGTTGACGGTTTAGCTGACGGTATATAGGAGATGGCTATGACGATACAGAATGCAGCAGGACAGAGCACAACAGGCCAGACTGTGACCGCCGGGTGTCTGCTCCACGGATTTGGTGCAGGCCCAGAGGATTTGCTTCCCCTGAGGTCCGTCCTGGGGCCGCACCTCCAGTGGATCGCCCCTAGGGCTCCGGTTCCACTGGAAGTCAATGGAACGGTCTGGGGAAACGCCTGGTTTCCCCGGGACACCCGGGAGCAGCAAGACGCTCTCACGGGAACCTATTTCCAGAGTTTGCGCGACCTCGAGCCTCCAGGGTTGCTGGAAGCAGCTCAGGTGGTGAGAACCGCCGTGGATGAGGCTGGGCTCGATTGGTCCGGGCTGGTCCTGGTGGGTTTCAGCCAGGGTGCCATGGTGGCAGCCGAGCTTTTGCGACAGGCCATGAGCGGAGATAGTCCCATGCCCGCCGGAGCAATTCTCTTTTCGGGGGCTCTTATTGCCCGCAGCTGGTGGGAGGACCTTCTCTCCCGGGCGGATACGGGAACATTGTCGAAGGGGGCTGCGGTCTTTCAGTCCCACGGGGATCAGGACAGAATTCTGCCTGAGTCCGAGGGCCGAGCCCTGCGGGATATTCTTCAGAAAACCGGGTGTTCGCTGAAGTGGCGGAGCTTTTCCGGCGACCACGGAATCCCTCCCGAGATCGCCCGTGAAGCGGGGGAGTTTCTCCGCGCGATCTAGGATCCAGGTTTTTCGGAGGAAAATTACTCAGGAATTACTCAGATAATATTGACGGTCTATCAGGAAGGGCCTATATTGAAGAAAGTAAAAAATTCTGCGGAAAACCGCAGAACAAGTAAAACAAGTGAGGTAAAAGACTATGAAGAAACGACTCATCGCATTGGCAGGGGCCATTCTCCTTACAGCCGGAGCACTCTCGGCACAGACAACAGACAGCGCGTCTCTCTTTCTGAGTGGGGTGGTTGGACCCTACGTAAACATTGAGGTTACCCCCACAGCGAACGCAACAAACCTGCTTCTGAACATCGCCCAGGGTTCCCCCGTGACGGTGGCCGAGGTTGTCGAGGTGAGTAACGAGAGCTACACAGTGAGCGTCTCCTCGGTCAACAATTTCGCCTTCAGCAACGGAGACCACACCCATGACTACATCCTGTATTACGGAGGGACTGCCTTTCCCGAGGGTGGCCAGGTCTCGACGGGAGGCTTTGCAAATCACGTGACCCGAACCGTGGGTATCACCTACGACAGCGCCGGAACCCTTCAGGCAGGCACGTACACGGATACGGTGACCTTCACCATCGAGTCAAATAGTTGACAAGCCCCTGATTCGGAAGAGCAAAAAACGCCTGGCGGTATCCTGCCGGGCGTTTTTTATAGTACGCCCGGCAGGGCCCCCATCCTCCTGGAGGCTGATTATGCGCGTTCGTGACGGCTTGTCCCTGTGCTCGGTGTTCCTTTTCTCCCTATGCATGGTTTCCGGGCTCCAGGCCTTTCAACTGGTTCCCATGTCGGCGGTGATCGATCTCACCGCAGGTACTCCGGCAACCTCCTTCGAGCTGACCAATTCAGGAAGCGAGGCTGCCGCGATCGAACTGCGAGTCTCCACCCGCCGTATCGATCAGAGGGGCACGGAGTTTAACGACGACGCCTCGCACCTCTTTCAAGTCTTTCCTTCGCAAATTATCCTCAGGCCGGGCATCTCCCAGACGGTGCGTGTTCGCTGGATCGGGGAGGCCGCACCCGGACAGGAGCAGGCCTTTCGCCTGGTGGCGGAACAGCTTCCGGTGAGGTTGGGAAGGGACGCTCAGGAAGGGTCGGGGGTGCAGTTCATGCTCCGTTACCGGGCCTCTCTCTACGTCCGTCCTCCCGGAACAGCTCCGGAGGTCCGGGTGGTGAGCCTGTCAAAAGACCCCGAAGAAGGGACGGAGCTTCTCCTGAAAAACGAAGGAACCCGGCACCAACTCTTTTCCAGGGGCTCCGTGATAGTCACCGGGGCAGCAGGACGTGAAGAAACCCTGCGGATCGAAGACCTTCCCGCCTTTCAGGGCGTCAATCTTCTTCCTGGTGCTTCGCGGCTGGTTCGTGTTCCCCGGGATCAGTTTCCCTTTGAACCCCGGGACGTGTCCTTTCTCTTCGAGTGATCATGGGACGGTCCCTGGCCCGAAGGCGTCGGATGATCAGGGCGCATCTGATCAGGAGGCCTTTGGTAACGGTGGTACTGCTTCTGGCCGCCTCGGGAGTATCCTTGCAGGCAGACTCCACAGAGGACCTCTTTGCGACGGTCTTCGGAAAAACACCGTCCCAGGATCTTGTTCTACCCGTTTTTCGCAGCGGCCATTTTCTGGGTGAGGTCCAGGCCCGTCTTGACGATGAACAGGTCCTGGTGGGAGGAATATCACTGGCCACGATGATCGAACCTCTCCTGAACACCTCGGACCAGGATGAACTTTTGCGGCTTGTTCGGACAGAAACTGCCGGAGGAGAAACTCTGATCCCGCTGGAAAGGCTCTCTCCGGCGGGGGTTTACCTCACGTACCGTCCCGAGCGACTCCTGCTGGAACTCTCCCTGGATCCGCGGGTCCTGCGGGAGCAGCGCCTGGATGAGTCCCGGCAACCCGCCGATGGTCCGTTTCTTGAGCCGATCCCCTTCTCGGGCTACACAAACCTGATTGCCCGGGGCAATCTCTCCTCCGGGAATCAGCCCGGAGATCTTCTTCTTTCCCTTGAGCCTGTTTTCAACTACCAGGGGTGGGTCTGGGAATCGTCCCTGGGGTTTTCGTCGGAGCCCTTCCGCAAGGACTCGGAAGGTGAGCGGCGCAAGGACGATCCCGTGACGCTTCGTTATACCCGGGTTGTCCGGGATTATCTGCCCTGGAAAGCCCGTGCCGAGGCGGGAATTGTTCGCTACCGGACGGGTCGCCTCTTTCATGCTCCCGAGGTGGCGGGGATCTCGCTCACTCGTCATGACGATATTGGTCCCGATGACCCCCTGTATCGATCGGCTGATCTGCGTTTTATTGCTCCTTCCGATGCTCCCGTGGATATCGTGATAAATGATCGTCTCTACCGCCGGGTCCGGGTTGCCCCGGGGCCGTATCGGGTGTCTGACATTCCGCTGGGACGGGGCGTGAACGAGGTTCGGGTCGAGCAGGCTTCCCGGGGGGATGCCCCCCCGACTCTGCTCATGCAGGAGGTCATCCCGTTCTCGCCACACCTCCTCCGTTCGGGGCGCCACGAGTATTCCTGGGTCCTGGGGGTTTTGCGGGAGAACTTTGAGCATCAGGGGCCCTTCATCAGCGGGTTTCACCAGCGGGGAATGACCCCCGATTGGACCGCTGGTGGATCGCTGCAGGCGGCAGAGGATGCTCTCTCCCTGGGATTCCACAGTCTGGTGGCTTCTTCCTGGGGAATAACCCGCCTGGAAGGCGGTCTTTTCGCCGCTGCCGATGGTGAAAGAGGTGCAGCCGGTGAGATTTCTCACCTGATAGCGTCGCTCTCGCGGCGAGATCTTCCCACGCTGGAGGGGTCTCTCTCCCTGGAATCGTCGGAATACCGCCCTGTCTCGGCAGATGTCGCATCGGGAGGGCGCCTTCGGGGCGGCCTTGTTCTGACGCAGCGTTTCTCCCGGGGAATACACCTCTCCCTGGGGGTAGTTCACGATCAACCCTTCGATTTCCCCCGGGATCGGGAAACAACCCTTCGCCTGGCCTTTTCGCAGTTCTCTTCCCGGGGCTACTCCCTGAACGGCCAGATTGCTCCTTCCGTCTCCGATCAGGGGGTTCGATGGCAGGGAAGCATCTTTATTCGCCTGGGTTCTCCCGATCAGCGCAGGGCCATCTCCTCCAGCTACGATCTAGCCAGGGACCGGTCAGCTCTCCAGGTGTCAAACGTCCCCGACCGGGCCTTCGACGCGATAAACTGGCGGGCCGACTATGAACGAAGCGGTAATGCTCCGGGAGAGGTCCACTCTCTGGGGGGGAGCCTCCGCTACGATACCTTTCAGGGCAGCCTCCAGGCCCAGCCCAAGGCCCGGTTCAGCGAAGATTCAGATCAGGAACTCTCCCTGCAAAGCGAGTTTTCTACCGCCCTTGCCTGGGCAGGCTCGTCGGTAGCGGTGACCAGGCCCATTAGCGAGAGTTTCGTTCTCTTTGAAGCTCATGAGGAAGTTGCAGAGTATCCGATCGCGTTGCGCCCCGGAGGAGGTGCTGTATCGGCAGTCCTCCAGGGGCGACGAGCTGTCGTCCCTGACCTGCCTTCCTGGAAACGAAGCACTATCAGGATAGACGGAGCGGAGTTGCCCGAGGGGTTGTCCGTGGGAGAACGGGATCCGGCCTTCTTTCCGGGATACCGCCAGGGGTACCGTGTAGTGGTGGGAAGCGAGGCCACGGTATACGCCGTGGGACGACTGGTGGACATCCAGGGAACTCCTCTGGAGCTGGAGGCGGGAGAAGTGGTCTCCTCGGCGGGAGAACGCCACCTCTTTTTTACCAACCGCCAGGGGAGATTTGAGATACCCCACCTGGCCCCGGGCCGGTACCGTCTTTTCCTGATGGCGTACCCCGAAACGGAAGAACTCTTTCTGATTTCTCCCGAAGGTCGGGGACGGTACGATCTGGGCGATCTTCCGGTGATTCTGGAGAAGGAAACCCAATGATACAATGGAACAATCCAGCCGGACCACACCAGAGAAACCTCTGGGGGGACGGAACAACAGAGAGGAGGCCCGGGAAACGATGAAGAGTTTTGCAGCCAGACATCCGATGATGGCCCTTGCCGTGGCGACCCTCGTGTTTTTTTGCCTCCCCCGCGTCCTCTTTGCCGGTCCTCCGGGCCCGCCCCGGCTTGAGTTTGTCTCGATTCCCTCCCCGGTCACGGTGGATAACCAGATCTTCAGTCCTGCCCAGGGAACGATGGAGGTCACCATCGGGCACAGGGGTGGGCCAACGGGATATGTGGTGACGGCCTCCCCCGGCAGGAGCGGATCCTTTGATCCCCGAATCATGCCCTTCCAGGGTATTCTGGGGGTCTTCTTTCCTGGTCTGGATTATAACCTCTATACCCCTGACAACGAGATTCTCCGCGACTTTCCGGGGTCGCTTTCCCGGCAAGAGGTGTTGTGGGGGAGCTTCGGGAACTCGGGGAACACCCTCTCCACCCAGACCAGAACGGTGAGAGTGGAGATTCCCTCAGGGCAATTCGTCCGTCGAGGGGCCTATCAGGATCGCGTGGTTTTCTCGCTTTATCGGGGACGAAGTCCGCGTCTGGAAGAGCTGGAGCTGGTAGCGCGCCGCACCGTTTCTGTTCAGTCTGTTACGCCCACGGTGGCTCAGATCAGAATCTCGGGGCAGGATGCCTACGAGATGAACTTCTACCAGCTTTCTCCGGGGCAACGGCGTTCGGCCGTCCTTGAATACCGGGCCAACGTGGGGTTCAGGATCGAGGCGGCGAGTCAGAACGGCGGAGTTCTGGCAAATCAGACGGTTCCATCGGGAGAGCCTATTCCCTACCAGCTGCGTCTCAGGGGGGTGCCGGTGAATCTATCCCGGCCCGGTCTGGTGGAATTAAACCTGATTTTTGGCACGAGCCAGGAGTTCGAAACGATACCCCTGGACGTGACGATAGGCTCCTTCGGGCAAGTTACGCCAGGGCGATTTGAAGATGTCATTACCTTCACCATCTCCTCTTTCTGAACTTCGGGCTCGCGCCGGTGGACCTGTCAGGATTCTTCCGGGTGTGGTGAATCTGTCCAGTCCAGAAGCCTTCGAGCTGCCTCCTGGGCTATAGCCCTGTTAAGGCGCCAGGCTTCCTGATCTCCTCCTGCGCAGGCGCGGGCTGCTTCCTGATCCCTGTCCAGGAGGGCGCCCGCTGTTTCTGCCCGCCGGGCCAGGGTAACCAGAGGTTCCCGGAGATTGCTCTGTTCCTTCGTCAGGAAGAGCGCTGTCGCGTGAATCCGGTGGGCTTCTTCCATCTGGTCCACCACAACTGCTGACCATTTAGAGGTATCCATGAGGGGGGTTCCTGTCTTTCGGGCCTGGTATTCCTGGTAGTTGCGGCGAATGCTGGAAAAAATCTCTTGAAAGGAGGCAGAAAAAGTTCGGGTGTACATTTCCAGACGGTATTCTGATGCTTGCTCTTTCAGTTTCTGGAAGGTGGCTGCTTCCTTCTTGTACTTTTGGAGCTGGAGCAGGATATTCTTGATCGCCCCATCCATCCGTGCCGAGGGGTCTTTTGCCATGATATCTTTCACATCGGCGACGATGAGGCGCATCTCTTCGGCCGCACCGGGCTCGCCGGCGGCCTCTTCAGAACGGGGCGGGTTATGGCCGTGAGCCGGAAGCGTCTGCTCACCCCAGGCCGACTGGTCTCGCAGAATTGCTCCCTGAAGCCCCACGACTACCACCAGGAGCGCTCCCCTGGAGGCAAGTTCGGGGAGATGCCTGAGGGGGGAGTTGGAGAACTGAGCCTCGGCAAGTTCCTGGTACAGCTGAGAGAATCGCCTCCGTTTTACCTCGAGCATGCCCCCTTCGGCGGCGTTCTGAAGCTCTCTGGCTGTTTCCTGAAGGGCTTTTCGGGGCTCTTCCTGGAGAGGTTCCTGAAAATAGAGGGCCAGCAGATCCCGGGGACGGCGCAGCCGATCCCGGGCGGCCCGCCATGTTCCTTCACGGGCACGATCGAGGCTGTTCATACGATCAGTATAGTCAAAATTCACCCTGAAGTGATCGCCTTTCAGGAAGAATCAGGCAGTGGAATTATTTTTCAAAAAAAATCAATTCATTCAAGCAGTAATGCTCCAGAACTCCTCTTGATACATGAAAACACAACGCAAAGGAGTATCGCATGAATGATCTTAACTCCATCCTCATGGAGGGAAATCTCACGAGGGACCCTGTTCTGAGCAGCACCCCCTCGGGGACTTCGGTCTGCAATTTCGCCCTGGGAACGCACTATCGCTACAAGAAAAACGACGAGCCCCAGGATGAAACCTCCTTTTTTGATGTCGAGGCCTGGGCCCGCCTGGCGGAAAACTGTGCCGAATACCTCAAAAAGGGAAGAGGGGTCCGGGTAGTGGGCCGACTCAAACAGGATCGCTGGAAAGATGCCGAAGGACAGTCCCGGTCCCGGGTCAAAATTGTTGCCGAGCATGTAGAATTTCGATCTCTTCCCAAGAGGGCCTCTTCGGAGGGCCCCGGTCTTGGGAACGATCAGGAGGATCCGGCGGAGGAGCATAATGATTACAGCGATATAATTTCTGCCCGGGACATGGAGGCCGAGGTTAACGTTCTGTAGAGACATACCAGGGAGGGAAGGTGCAAGTCCTGTCGCAGCGTCCCCTCGGCGGGGTTCTCCCTCCCTTTTTTCCCCGGATGCCTGATTTTTGCTTGACCTTGTATTCCTGATGGGGGTAAAGTTTATTCCATGAAGAAGGAAGCAACCCCTTCAGCAGGATATCTCAACCAGACATCTCTTCAGTGGTGGTGGGCCGTGTAAACAGGTCCGCTCCTGAAACATGTTATGCGGACCGGTGCTCACTGGTCCGCGGTAGAAAAGCCGCGTGAGAACGCGGCTTTTTTTTATTCCAACGGGAGGAACGATGCCAACGGGAGGAACGATGGAACATCAAGGCGATAACCAGATTATCAAGGTTCTTTCAGGGGAACGATTCACCCCCTACGGGCTGGCGTGCAAGCTCAAGGCCCGGGTCATTCTGGAATCTGCCACCTTTGAGGGTGGCCGTGCCCGCTATTCACTGCTGGTCGTGCAGGAGGCCTTCCGGGTGTATCAGCGGGGTGGGGGGATCTACTTTGACGATGGTTCGCGGCGGTATCAGATTCGCAGTAACGCTCGAGACATTCTTGACGTACTCTCCTACTTTGCCGATCAGCATCGGGGACCACAGCAGGATTTTCCCTTTCCTGCGGGGGGGATCGGGTATCTTTCCTATGAGTTCTCCCGTTTCTGCGATTCCATCTCCTTTCCTGACCTGCCCGATCCTTTGGGGATACCCGATGCAGCCTTTCTCTTTGGCCACGTTCTGCTGGTCTTTGATCATTACAGCGATCTTCTCTATTTAATTGGCCTGAATTATCGCGAAAGGGGAATCAATCTGGAAGAAGCCCTCCGGGAGACGGAGCGGAAAATTCAGGATTTTGACTTTAACTATCTTCAGGATCAGCAGGCAGACTACACGGCAGAACCGATCTTTGACTCCCAGGATCAAAGCCGCTTCGAGCAGGGCGTGGAGAAAATCCAGGGTGAGATTGTCGCGGGGAACCTTCTCCAGGGAGTTCTTTCCAGGCGGTGCCGGGTGCGCACGGATATGCCAGCCCTGGAGGCGTACCGGAGGCTGCGCTCCTCCAATCCCGCGCCGTATCTGGTCTTTCTCGATTTTGATCAGTTTCAGCTTTTTGCGGCCTCCCCGGAAACGCACGTGGGGGTCAAAAAGGGAAAGGCCCTGATGCGACCCATCGCGGGAACTCGCCGGAGAGGCTCCTCCGATCAGGAAGATCGTGATCTTGAGAGAGAGCTTCTGGGAGATCCCAAGGAGCTTGCCGAGCATCTGATGCTGGTTGATCTGAGCCGGAACGATCTGGGTCGAGTCTGCCAGCCTGGCTCGGTGGAGGTGACCGCCTATCACAAGGTGGAACGCTACTCCCGGGTCATGCACATCGTGAGCCAGGTGGAAGGGGATCTGGCCCCGGGAAAGACTGGCGTTGACGCTCTGCGCGCCACCTTCCCTGCAGGAACAGTGAGCGGTGCTCCGAAGATCCGGGCTATCGAGACGGTGAGTCAGACCGAGCCGGTGCCCCGGGGGTTCTACGCGGGCGTGGTGGCCTATCTGGAACCGGGTGGAAACCTGGACAGTTGCATCACCATCCGGGCAGGGCTTCGCATACGAGACGAACTTGTCTTGCAGGCCGGGGCGGGAGTTGTCTACGATTCCCGGCCGGAGCGGGAGTTTGAAGAGACCCGGGAAAAATTATCGGCCCTGATGAAGGCCGTAGGTCTGGAGGGCAACCTATGATTCTCATAATCGATAACTATGATTCCTTTACGCACAATCTTTACCAGTATCTGGCGCAACTCACCGAGGAACCCCTTCAGGTGGTTCGAAACGATCAGATTACTCTGGAAGAAATCTCCCGGCGAAACCCCTCACGGATCGTGATCTCGCCAGGGCCGGGACGCCCCGCCCAGGCGGGTATCTCTGTGGAGGTAATCCGCCGTTACGGAGGGGTAATACCGCTTCTGGGGGTCTGTCTGGGACACCAGGCCATCGGGGAGGCCTTCGGGGGACGTACCATCAGTGCTCGCCGGATCGTCCACGGAAAGACCGATCGAATTCGGGTCGACGGAAAGGGGCTTTTCCGCTCTATCGATTCCCCGGCCGAGTTTGTCCGCTATCATTCCCTGGCGATCGATCCCGAGACGCTGCCTCCGGAGCTGGAGGTGACGGCCTGGTCAGAAGATGGTGAAATCATGGGGATTCGTCACCGGGAGTACCTTCTGGAGGGGGTTCAGTTCCACCCCGAGTCGATTGGCAGCGAGAGTGGGCTCAAGGTGTTGGCCAACTTCCTGAACTACCGCAGGGAGCCCTTCAAACCTCGCAAAACCCTGGAGCGGGTGATCGCCGGAGAGAATCTTTCCCTTGGGGAAGCCGAGGAGTTCATGGAGGAGGTCACCGACGGAAATCTGGGGGATGCCCAAATTGCAGGCTTTCTGGTGGCGTTGAACGCCAAGGGAATTACCCCTGAAGAGATCGCCGGGTGTGCCCGGGTTTTACAGCGCAAGCGGGTTCCTCTTTCGATGGACCGGCCTCTTTTGGACACCTGTGGAACCGGCGGTGACGGTCTGGGTACCTTCAACATTAGTTCTCTCACCGCCCTGGTGGCCGCCTCCTGCGGTGCTATAGTGGCAAAACACGGGAACAGAGCGGTGAGTTCCCGCAGCGGAAGCGCCGATTTCTACCGTGCCCTGGGGATCGGAGTGGAAATAACGCCGGACCAGGCCCGCCAGGCCCTGGAAACAGCAGGCTTTGCCTTCCTCTATGCGCCGTTGTACCACGGAGGAATGCGTTTTGCCGGGCCGGCACGAAAACAGCTGGGGATCAAGACGATCATGAATCTCCTGGGGCCTCTGGTGAATCCGGCGGGGGCCCGGTATCAACTCATCGGGGTTTTCTCCGAGGAATATCTCCATCCTGTTGCACGGGCGGCGGTTCTGCTGGGGGGGCGTCGGGGCATGGTGGTTCACGGCCTGGACGGGCAGGACGAGATCAGCGTATGCGCCCCCACGCGGATCGTTTCTTTCTCTGTGGAAGGAGGAGAGCCCGACGGGGGCTCTGCCGACAGCTCCTCTGCCGGAGAAGATCGTGACGGGCAGAAGCTTCTGGAACGGACCACCTTCGAAGAGTTTGTGATTCAGGCGGACAATTACGGTCTGAAAACCCACAAGCCGGAGTTGCTTGTCGGGGGAGATCCCCAGGAAAACGCCGAAATGGCACTTCGCCTGCTTCAGGGTGAGTCTGGCCCGGTCCTGGATGCCCTGCACGATGCAGTTGCACTGAACGCCGGGGCAGCGCTCATGGTCTACGGGATCGTCCAGACTATCGACGAGGGAGTTCGGCTGGCATCGAAGGCCCTGAAAGAGGGCCAGGCTGAGAAAACACTGGCCTCCGTTATCGAGGCAACCACGTGACGGGCGGGGATATTCTTTCCCGCATTGTGGCGCGCCGACGGGAGCGGCTTCGGGGGACCGGTCCCGACGACGGACCTCTTCAGGGCCTGGATCGGGAACTCTACGCCCGGGGACGGCTGGGGGGAGACCAGATACGCGCTTTTCCGGGGCCTCTCATCTGCGAGGTAAAACGTCGCAGCCCTTCCCGGGGCGACATCAAGGCGAATCTGAATCCTTTGGAGCAGGCGAAAACCTATTTTCGGAAAGGGGCTTCGGCGGTGAGTGTTCTCACAGAGCAGGATCACTTTGGCGGAGCCCTGGCGGATATCGTGTCGGTGCGCCGGGCGTTACCTGATCTGCCCATTCTCCGGAAAGATTTTCTCCTGGAACCGGAGGATGTGGCCGTCTCCTGGAACCTCGGGGCCGATGCGGTTCTGTTGATCGCCGGGGTCCTCTCCTTCGATGCTCTGGCCCGGTTGATGGAAGAGGCTCGACGCTTTGGTCTTGCCGCCCTGGTGGAAGTTCACACCCGGGAGGAGGTGGAAAAGATTCGACCCCTGGCACCGGCTCTGGTGGGCATTAACTGTCGCGATTTGCGTACGTTCCAGGTCGATCTTCTTCGCCCGGCCGAACTCATGGATTATGTGGACTGGCCCGCGAAGATCGTTTTCGAGTCAGGAATTTTTACCAGAGAGGATGCTCTCGTGGCCCGGGAGAGCGGCTGCTCATCCCTTCTGGTGGGAGAGGCTGCCGTTCGGGATCCTCATTGTATTCCTGCTCTGGCAGCAGTGATGAGCAAGGCATCTTCGGATCGAGGGGCCAGGCCCGTCCCTTTCTGGCGGTACTGCGCCCGACGTCGGGCGCATCGTGTGGTAGCGGCCGGGCCAGGGCGAGCTCGGCCGCTGGTGAAGATTTGCGGGATTACCAACGGGGAAGATGCCCTGCTGGCGCAGGATCTGGGGGCAGATATCCTGGGATTGGTCTATGCCGAGTCCCCCCGGCGGGCTCCGGAGGGCCTCGCCCGGGAAATGGCGGGGCTTCTCTCGGTGCCCCTGGTGGGGGTTGTCGTGGAAGGTCCCGAGCCGGCTGGTTTTGGGGCAAACCCGGCCAACGCCAGGGGACTGGAACAAGCCCGGAAGGATCTGGAAGAGGGGGCGCTGGCGGCGATCCAGTTCCACGGCCAATCTTCGGGAGAGAATATCTCTTCCCTGGCCTGGCCTGCGTTCAAGGCGGTGCGCCCGTCCTCTCCCCAGGATGCCCGTCACCTGCTCTCCCGTTGCGCGGGGCCCCGGGTCCTGGTAGATGCCTATGATCGCCACAGGTCGGGAGGAACGGGAACGGCCGTATCGGAAGAGGTTCTTGCAGCGGTGTGCGATCTCTTCGGGGAACGGTTCCGCGGTGCGTTGTGGCTTGCGGGTGGGCTTTCACCGGATACGGTAGGGGCTGTGATTGAACGATGGCATCCAGAACTGATCGATGCCTCGAGCCGTCTGGAGGAACGGGTTGGCAAAAAGAGCGGGCAACTTCTGGAATCATTTTTCAGGGCTCTGGAAACCGGTTGAACCCGGCATCAAACGTCCGGGACGACATTGAAGAGAATCAGTACGTGAAGAACCAATAGGTGAAGGATCAATACGTGAAGAGGAGAAAGAATATGGAAAAGACCCTGGAAACGATGGAAGCGGCCGATCAGACCTCTCCCGGGGGGGATCGCCCCGGCTATTTTGGCCAGTTCGGCGGGATGTACGTTGCCGAGGTTCTCCGGGGGCCTCTGGATGACCTGGCCCGGGCCTTCGCGGCCGCCCGGCAGGATTCCTGTTTCTGGCAGGAGCTGGAGGCTATCCGGGAACAATATATCGGAAGGCCCACGCCACTGCTCTTTGCGGAAAATGCCACCCGTGCCCTGGGCGGAGCGCAGATTTATATCAAGCTCGAGGGGCTGGCGAACACGGGGGCTCACAAAATCAACAATGCCGTGGGGCAGGCCCTTCTGGCGCGACGCATGGGAAAGAAGCGAATCATCGCCGAGACCGGAGCGGGGCAACACGGCCTGGCAACAGCTGCAGTCTGTGCAAAAATGGGGTTGGAGTGCACCATCTACATGGGCGAGGTCGACATCGCTCGGCAACGGCCCAATGTCTTCATGATGGAGATGTTCGGAGCATCGGTTGTGCCCGTTCGTTCCGGCTCCCGAACGCTGAAGGATGCTGTGAACGAGGCGCTCCGGGATTGGGCCGCAACCTATGAGGATACCCACTATATCATAGGGTCCGCGCTGGGCCCCTTCCCGTACCCCGATATGGTGCGGGAGTTTCAGTCGGTGGTAGGGGCCGAGACGGAAGAACAGCTCCTCAAACGCGGCGTCACGCCCACAGTGCTGGTGGCTTGCATCGGAGGGGGATCGAATGCGATCGGCTTCTTTTCACCCTATCTCGAGCGGTCAGCGCCCCGGTTGATTGGGGTCGAAGCAGGGGGGCGGGGAACCTCACCGGGAGAGCATGCAGCCAGAATGGGAGGTCAGGGCGTCCCCGGGGTTGTTCATGGCTACAAGTCCTACTTCCTTCTGGATTCCGACGGGCAGGTTCAGGAGACACACTCCATTTCTGCGGGCCTCGACTATCCCGGTATCGGTCCCGAACTGGCTCATCTGGGTGTGACAGGGCGGCTGGAGTTTCGAAGCACCACCGACGAGGAGGCTCTCGAGGCAGTGCGGTTTTTTGCTCGTCACGAGGGGGTGGTCTTTGCCCTGGAGTCGGCTCACGCCGGACATCAGGCGATCCAGTGCGCTCGGGAGCTCTCGCCGGAGGATGTGGTTGTGGTGAACATGAGCGGCCGGGGCGACAAGGACCTCTTCATCACGGCCCGGGCCATGACTCCCGGTCCCTGGAGAAAATATCTCCTCGATGAAGCTGCCGCGATTTCCCGGGAGGAAGAATAATGCCGGCGGTCATGGCTCACATGATTCCCTATTATCCGGACCTGGCCCGGTCCCGGCGTGTCGCGCAGGCGCTCATAGCCGGGGGAGTAGCCTATCTGGAGGTGCAGTTTCCCTATAGTGATCCCGCTGCCGATGGTCCTGTTATCCAGGCAGCTACAGCCGAGGCTTTGCGTCAGGGCTTTTCTCCCGACGCGGGCTGGGATTTTGTGGAAAGCCTCACAAGCCAGGAGAGGACTCCTCCGGTCTTTGTCATGAGCTACGCCGGGCTGGTCTTTGCCCGCGGTGTTGACCGCTTTGTTCGGGAAGCGGCTCGCCGTGGTGTTGCAGGTGTGATCGTACCCGATCTTCCCCTGGACAGCGATGAGGGATTGCTCGATGCAGGAAGACGCCACGGGGTCGATGTGGTTCCCGTGATCGCCTTCGGGGCGACTCCCGAGAGGATAGGCCTGGTTCACCGAAGCCGCAGCTCCTACGTCTATGCCGCGATTCGCCGGGGAATCACCGGGTCTGAAACTCTGATCGGCCCGGAGACGATCGCCTTCCTCCAGGAGCTGGGTAGCTCTGGCGCAAAGGTTCTGGCAGGGTTTGGAGTCTCCACGGCGGAACAGGTTCGGGCGGTGACGGCCCAGGCCCACGCAGCGGTGGTGGGATCTGCCTTTGTCCGGGCCGTGGAGGAAAGCCTTCACAACGAGGAAGAGGACCCCTTCGAAAGGGTCCACGCCCTGGCGTCCTGTCTTGTTGGCGAGGATGCGCCGGAAATGCGTTGACGCAGTTCCGTTCGCTGTCGTAGTGTCCCCTTATGGAGTGTTTTTTTCATGGAAATTGATGTAACGGCAGAAAACTTTAACGCTGAAGTGCTGGAGTCTCCGGTTCCCGTGCTGGTTGATTTCTGGGCCGAGTGGTGCATGCCCTGCAAGATGATCGAGCCGGTTCTTGCCGAACTCGCTTCTGACCTGGAGGGTGATGCCGTTATCGCCCGGGTGAACGTAGACACCGCCGGTGATTTGCCCGGCCGCTACGAGATTGTGAGTATACCGGCCTTGCTTCTCTTCAAGGGCGGAGAGGTAGTGGATCGCCATGTAGGGGCTGCTCCCAAGGAGCTTCTGCTGGAGTTGGTGAAGAAGCACCTGGGATAACCCCTGGACCGGGTTCCCTTCCCTCACGGCAGGGCTTGGCTAAGGTTGAAAAACATCTTCGCTATTCGGGGTTCCCGGTGTGGCGCCCCGGGTGGGAACGATGTGCCAGTCCGCCTTGCTCCGGGTGTTGATACCACTCCGGTCCCGGTTGATCGATCGGGTGGCGGTGCTCGGCGAGGGGTCGACGCCGTCATCGGGAACAACAAAAGCTCCCGCTATCTCCCACCCGCCCCGGGCAACCACGTCCTGGAAAATCTCAAACTGAGCCAAAGTTCCAAATCCTCTTCGGGGACAGGCGGGATCGTAGGTGCGGTTGCTGTAGAGGAACGCGTCCAGGATCGGGCCATCGGGGTGGGCTGTGAGGGTTATTCCCCCGCTGGTGGTGGGTAGCCCGTCACCGTCCCAGACCCAAAGATCCCACGCCTCGGGGTGGCTCCGCCTCCCTCCGCTGGCGCTCTTGTCGGTTATCTCGTCCACCTCATCGGGTATGTTCTGGGGGCGAAAGTGAACAATCACGTAGTCCTCGGCTTCTGCCTGGATCTCGGGGAGAATCTTGCGTGTGGTCCATCGCCGGGGGCTTCCGTTGTACAGGGTAAGCCCTCCCAAATTTCCCGCCTCGAAAACCCTCAGCTCGACAAACTCGGGATTATTCGTTGAGTTGTTCACTGCGATCTCATTTATCAGTACTCGCGGGATATCCGGATTATGGCCGTAGAAGCTCGCCAGAATAGAGGCGGTATTCCCCTGGTCATCCTGAATAAGAGCGTCTATCCAGTATTCTGAACCTGGTTTCAGCCGTTCTTCAACACGAATGAACAGATGGTTATCCTCCTGGCGGATCTCAAGAGTTTCCAGAGGAGGATCAAAAAAGGCCCGGGTCAGATTCACCGATCTGTTGAAGGTTAGTTCCAGTGTATTCCGGTCCAGGGAGCGGCTCGTTTTCAGCACCGGAGGGTCCCAGCTCTGGTCGATCATGTCAGGAAGTTCCGGCAAGGCGCTGCAGCCTGGGTAGGTGAGGGCGGCTGCAATGGCGGTGAGCGAAAAAACGATAAATTTTTGGAAAATTTGCACGCTTGTTCGTGCAAAAATCGGTGCAATCAGGAGGGGGCGGGATGTGGCGGTCATGGTAATCTCCTCTCTGCTCTTCATGACTTCATTTCCCATGAGGTAATAGCCCATGAGATAATCGTCCGGGTTTCATCCTTCAGGAAGGCCAGGAGGCTTCTGGTGCTTGGCAGGTTTTGCAAGATTGGCCAGGCGAGGCCGGGAAACCTTGCGGCGCTCCGGAATGGACGGGTATACTTTTTTCCAGGGGAGGTTCCGTGACAGATAATCCATTATTCGAGCGCTACGGAAAGACCGTGGAAGACGGTGCTGTGTTGTTTCGCGAAAACGAGCCGGGAGAAACCATGTATATCATCCAGTCTGGAGAGGTTCGCATCATGAGGACCATCAATGGCAAGGAGCATGTGCTGGCCTGCCTGGGAAAGGGTGATTTTTTCGGAGAGATGGCAATTGTCTCTCAGACGCCTCGTACAGCCACAGCAATCGCTGTGGGAACCACCGAGCTTCTTTCCTTTGATCGGCCAGGATTTGAGGCGATGATCGGAAAAAACACCAAGATAGCCATGCGGGTGATTGATACTCTGTGCAGGCGTCTCCAGAACGCAAATCAGCAAATGCAGTCCCTGGCAGAGCAGTTGCCGGGATCGAACGAGCAGAAAGAATAAAGCCCATGTGCGGTATTATTGGCTATTGCGGACCGCGCAGGGCGGCGCCTGTTCTGGTGGAGGGCCTCAAACGGCTTGAATATCGGGGGTACGACTCGGCCGGTATCGCCCTTGCCCGGGTTGATCAACAGGCCTCTGAAACGTCGGAAACCGGAGAAGAGCCTGGCCCCCTGCGGGTGATAAAGTGTAAGGGAAAGATCAAGGATCTGCGGGCCGTTGTCCCCGCCGATCTTCCGGAAACTACCGGTATTGGCCACACCCGCTGGGCTACCCACGGAGAAGTGACCGATGAAAACGCGCATCCCCATCTGGACAGCACCGAATCATTTGCCATTGTTCATAACGGAGTTATCGAGAACTTTCACCAACTGAAGGACCACCTCATGGCTGAGGGGGTAGAATTCCGTTCTGAAACAGATTCCGAGGTGATCGTTCACCTCCTGGCACGGGCCTACCAGGGAGATCTGGCTGCGGCGCTCAAGGCAACGGTTTCGCTCCTGAAGGGAACCTATGGAATCGTTGCGATGCATCGTGGTGAGCCCGGGCGACTTGTGGGGGCTCGGAACGGATCCCCTCTGGTTTTGGGTATCGGTCAGGGTGAAATGTTTTTGGCCAGTGATACCACGGCGATTCTGGGGCACACCCGGCAGGTGGTGTACCTGGAGGACGGAGAAGTGGTCTCTGTCACGGCCGATGAGTACATCACCTCGGATCTGAGAAACCGGGAGATCCACAAGGAAGTCGATCACATCGGGTGGGAGCTGGAATCAATCGAGAAGACGGGGTTTTCCCACTTCATGGAGAAAGAAATCCATGAACAGCCCGAAGCGATCCGCCGTGCCCTGCGAGGTCGACTTGATCGGGAATACGCCACGGGACACCTGGGAGGGTTGAATCTTGGCAGCCGTGAATTGCTGGAGGTTGGACGGATCGTGCTCCTGGCAGCCGGAACCAGCTATCATGCCGGAATGGTAGCCACCTACGCCCTGGAAGAACTGGTGCGAGTGCCTGCTGTAGCCGAACTGGCCAGCGAGTTGCGTTACCGGAACCCTCTGGTAGAGCGGGACGCTCTCTATTTCGCCGCAAGCCAGTCCGGTGAGACCGCCGATACCCTCTACGCCATGCGAGAAGTGCAGCGCAAGGGAGGGCGGGTGCTCGGTGTTTGTAACGTCGTGGGCTCCACCATTGCCCGGGAGTCCGACGGAGGGGTCTATATCCACTCGGGGCCGGAAATCTCGGTAGCTTCCACCAAGGCCTTTACCAGCCAGTTGGCCGCGTTCTACGTCTTTGCTCTTCTCATGGGGCGAATGCGGCACCTCTCCTTCGATCAGGGGGCGCGCATTATCGAAGCTCTGGAGGCGGTGCCAAAACAAATAGAGACGATCCTGGCCAATACCGCGCCAATTCAGGCCCTGGCCAAGCGCTACGCCTCGTGTGAGCATTTCTTCTTTCTTGGGCGCGGAATCAACTATCCTGTGGCGCTGGAGGCTGCTTTGAAGCTGAAAGAGGTGAGTTACATTCATGCCGAAGGGTATAGCGCTGCCGAAATAAAACACGGACCGCTTGCGTTGATCACCGAAGAGACGCCCTCGTTTTTTCTGGTTCCCCGGGATGGGCTGCGGGAGAAGGTAATAACCAGCATGAAAGAGGTAAAAGCCCGACGAGGTCCGGTCATCGCCCTGGCTGTTGAGGGAGACCGCGAAGTTGCTGATACCGCCGATGAGGTGCTCTTTGTGCCCGAGGCGCATCCCTTGATGTACCCCTTCCTTCTGGCTGTTCCCACGCAACTTTTCGCCTATTATTGCGCGCTGGCGCGGGGCTGCAACGTGGATCAGCCGAGAAACCTGGCCAAGAGCGTCACCGTTGAGTAGGAGCGGGGTGTCCCTTCTGGGCGTCTTCCTGCTGACCCTTCTGGTGGCAGAAGGTGCCTGGGGCAACCGCCTGGAGGGCGCTGCTGTGCTCCAGTCCCAGCCCCGGGAGGGGGAGGGGCTCCCCTTTCTGCCGGCGAATACTGTGAGGTACCTCGCTGCTCCCTACCGATACGGGGATCTCCTCCTGGAGGTGTACCTCGTTCCGGCTCCGCTCGGAGGGCTCCCGTCTCCGGGGCATGGCGCCCCTCCCGAATCTGCGACAGCAGAAGCGTCCTGGGAGGTTTTTTTGTGCCCCCCCTTGAGTGCGGAGAAAAGGCTCTCCGCATCCCGGCAGAAGGGTCTTATCGTTCGTAGCGTCCACGAGGGGTTTCGGCTCTACCTGACAGCCCCCGGGGAGTTTTCGGGGCACTGTGAGTTTCTTCAGTCCTTTCTGGAGCTCTTTCTTTTCTTTCTGGATGCTTCTCCGGGAGAGGGATACCGAAGAGGCGAAGGATTCTTCCGGCGCCCCCCGGAATTCCCGGCGGTCCTCGAACTGGGATAACCGGGGCGTATCCTGCCGGAGTCATCCTCCCCCGCCCGAGATCGTCAGGAGAGGGGCGCCGTGGCCCTCTCGAGCCAGAGGAGATCCTCCCCGGAGAGGTCTTCGCTGAGTGTTGTGTACACACGATGATGGTATTGATCAAGCCACTCACGCTCCAGTGGTGTCAGTAAATCCTGATCTATCAGATTTCGGTCGATCGGACACAGAGAGAGTGTTTCGAAGCGCAGGAATGCGCCGAAAGGCGAAGTTTCGGGAACCGCTTCAAGGCGAAGCAGGTTTTCTATTCGTATTCCGTATTGGCCGGGCCGGTATAGTCCCGGCTCGTTTGAGCAGATCATACCCTCCTGGAGGGGCGCATCGGAACTGCCTGGTGCAATCCGCTGAGGTCCTTCGTGGACGTTGAGAAAAAAGCCCACCCCGTGGCCCGTGCCGTGACCGTAGTTTCTTAACTCTTTCCATAGCGGAGCTCGGGCGATCGCATCGATCTCACGCCCCGGGGTTCCTTCGGGAAACAGGAGCGTAGCCAGGGCGATATGCCCCTTCAGGACCAGCGTAAAGTCTCTCGGTGCTCCTGGAAATGCCTGGAGCGTTCCGGGTCCCTGCGGAGGATTGATTGCCACGGTCCGGGTAATATCGGTGGTTCCGTCCCGATACTGGGCCCCTGAATCGATGAGGTAGATCGCTGGAGGGGTAAGGGGACGAGCTGTCTCAGGGGTAACGCTGTAGTGGACGATCGCTCCGTTTCCATTGATCCCGGAAATGGTCGAGAAACTATCGCTCACGTAGTGCGGGTCAACCTGGCGGAACTCCTGGAGTTTTTTTGCGAGGCTATACTCGTTTAGGGCTTCCCCGCCTTCCACGGCTCGTTCCATCCAGGCCAGAAATCGAACCAGGGCCAGCCCGTCCCGGCGGTGGGCCTCCCTCAGGTGCCGGGACTCGGTTGCGTTTTTCCGGGCCTTCATCCCCGTTGATGGCTGCTGCTGTAACCGTATCTCCCGGGGGAAGAGCTTTGTAGCTACGGCCCAGCTCGTGCGCTCCGGATCGATCAGGATCGGTTCGGGGAGCTCCTGAAGGTGGGATTCAAAGTCCTGGTAGGGTCGCAGCTCCACCCCCGCCAGGGCCAATGCGTCCCGGGCTTCCGGGCTGAGGCGGTCGGTCCGGGTGAAGAGAATCGGCGGTGAGTCACGGGAGATTGTCAGATAGGCAAGAAAAACCGGGTTATAAGGGACATCGCTGCCACGGACGTTCAAGGTCCAGGCAATATCATCCAGGGTCGAGATGACGTGAGAAGCTGCTTTCTGGAGGTCCAGGACGTCTTGAAGACTGCGGATTTTTTCCAGAGCAGAGACACCTGCGATCTCTTCTGAGAGGGGGTGTACGGGTTCAGCAGGAAGGTCGGGCCGGTTGGGCCATATCTGATCAAAAGGATCTTCCACAGCGACCAGTTCAATCTGTGCCTCCATGAGGATCGGGGAAACCCGTTGATGCCAGGCCACGGTAACGACCTGGCCATCCACAGCAACCCGGGAACGGGGGGAGAGAGCCGATGCCAGCCACTGGGGATAATCGGGGGTATTCCCGGAATGAAGGCGGAAGAGCCGAAAAGGCGTTCCTTTCAGGGATTCCTCGGCTTCCAGGAAATAGCGGGAATCGGTCCAGAGTCCTGCGTCTTCGCGGGTTATGACTACAGTTCCCGCAGAGCCGGTAAAGCCGCTAACAAAAGCACGGGTCATGAACCGCGCCGGAACGTACTCCCCCTGGTGCGGATCTGCGCTGGGGATAATGAAGGCAGAGAGATTTTCCCGAGCCATCCAGGACCGGAGGGCGTCCAGAGGAGAGTCTCCGGACTCTCTGGTATCGGATTGTGAATCAGATATTGTCATGAGGGCAGTGTAGCACAGTAATTTTTTTTCACAAACTGCGGGAAAAGCAGTTGACGCGCAGTAGTGGGAGCTGATAGATTCACCCTCGCACGGCAGTGATGCGGTGCACTGACTGAGAGCAACCAACCATGAGTTGAG